>DAIEOU010000009.1 GCA_027348755.1 archaeon | reverse complement strand
TGGACTAGTGTAAACATATCTTCTCTTTGGACTCCTGGCTGGACAGCTATAATGAAACTAATCAATTTTATTTTTACCCCTTACAGCATGATAGCTGCAATACTATTCATTACAATAATACTTTTGTACAAAAAAGAATGGAACAAAGCTATATTGGTTGTACTTACAACTGCCACAGCTTCTGCCACAGATATATTTATAGAAAGCATAATGCAGAGAGCAAGGCCTGACATGTCTCTCATACATGCTTCAGGTTACAGCTTCCCAAGTAGTAGCATTCTTTTCTCTACGCTTGTGATATCATTGATAATATATTTATACAAAGATAAGATAAAAGACGAAGCTAACAGAGCTATATTCATCTCACTATCTCTCGGCCTTATAGCACTTTTGGGCTTTAGCAAGATTTATCTTAACATACAATGGCTCAGCGATGTTATTGCAGGTATAAGCATAAGCGTTTTCTGGATTACATTCTGGATACTTTTCATGCGATTCGCAAAGAATATCAAATCAGCAATACGTAATTTCAGTGAAGAATATGCCTCATATAGTCTAGCTATTGAGCATATACCTTATTGATTCTTCAAAAGGTTATAAAAACCCCCAAGATATAAACATTATATGAAGGTGAACAATAAAAAGATATCAAGGTTCCTTGCATCTCTTGCAATATCTATAGTTTTCATAATATTTGGAATATGGGAGATTTTGCAGCCTAATTATTGGATAGGTTTCGTCCCAGGATACGCTTCCGTTATAATGAGCGTAACAACTCTAGTTATAATACATGGTCTAGTTCTGACTATACTTGGAGTCTGGCTTATTACTGGAATAAAAAAGAAAGCTGCAGCAATTCTATCAGCTTTGGTGATGCTTGACATAATAATAAGCGTCTCTGAAGGAGGATTCTCAGATGTTCTTGTGAGAGATATAGGACTGTTTATACTTACTCTATCATTGATATTCGATGCAGATAATTAATAATAAATAAATTAGTCTACAATTATAGTTCCGTATCCCATTCCCATTCCACATGCAAATCTGAAACTTCCTTTCTGTTGTGGAACAAAATCTATGGTCTGGCTCGGGCTTGCCGAGTATCCAGAAACTCCCAAGTCACGAATGTTGAAAGACCTATAACAACCTTGAATGCTGTTGTCTAATTCAAGGCTTACTTTCTGTCCAGCCTTAACAGTTATAGTTCTAGGCCAATAGTTTCCATTTTGCATGCTCAGAACGACTTTCTGGGTTCCAGAGCTATCAACTGAAGCCGAGCCTGACTGGTTAAGAGAGGCTCCTGAAAAGTATATGAATCCCGCAAAAACCAAAAGCACAAACATTATTGTAATCCAGGTTATGAATTTCATTCTTTTACCTCCATTTTATCTTTATCCAAATAAGAAACTCCTAGGTCCATACACCATTATCCAGCTGCTTAATGCAATGAGTATTACAATAACAAAAAGCTGAACAGAATAGTCTTCTGTGCCTTCTCTCTGGAATTCCCTTTTCTCATTGTATATCATGTAATGCAAAAGCAAAGCTATTATTGCGTTGACTAAAAGTACTATCACCGAGGCTGCTTTTATGTGATCATTTAGAAGCATCACAGATGTCATAGCTCCCATCCAGCCCCCCATGAAAGCAGCCATTATTCCTTCCATTATCCCCATTATCCCGCAGCATCTTCCTAGGTATATCCCGAGCGCTCCCCCTACAATCATTCCCGAAAGCCCACCTATAAAAAGCCCGTTTGTCGCACCTATATAAAATCCTACAAGGAAGCTTGACACCATTCCAGAAGTCATTCCTATCATCATTCCTGTCATGCACTGAAAATCCCCGTATGCCCTTACATGCCTTGTCATTGGAAGAAGAAGCACGTAACTTAAGCATATCAGACCGATATACAGACCGTACTTTGGCATGAAAGATTCAATATATCTGAATCTCAGGAAATAAAGAATGGCGAAAGTCAATGATGCCGCAACAAGTCCGTACAGCATTGATTTTACAATCTCCCCCTCTGCCCTGTTTCCTTCAATTTCCTTCAAAAAATCTGAGAAAGCCATTATATCTTGACCCTCCTCAGAAGGTTTGCGTTTGTTATAACTGTTATTGATGATGCGGCCATTGCAATCTCTGCTATTACCGGGTGTATAAATCCTGAAACTGCAAATGGAACGGCAATAACGTTATAAGCGAAAGCCCAGAAAAGATTCTGCTTTATCTTCCTGAATGTTGCCTTGCTAAGCTTTGCAGCTTTCACAGCCCCGGACAGGGATCCTGAAGTGAGAACTATGTCCCCTGCCTCTATTGCTATGTCTGTTCCTGTACCCATTGCTATTCCCACGTTTGCCTGCTTTAATGCAGGGGCATCGTTTATCCCGTCTCCCACGAAAGCGACCATTCCCGATTTCTGCATTTTAACGACCTCTTCGGCCTTTCCCTCGGGAAGCACTCCTGATATTACCTTGTTGATTCCGACCTGGTTCGCAATGCTTCTTGCGGTAGCCTCGTTGTCTCCAGTAATCATTGCTATTTCATACCCGGATCTTTTAAGTTCGCTTATCGCTTCCAACGAGTCCTCTTTTATCTTATCTGCCACAGCTATAAACCCTATTATTTCCTTATTCTCAGAGACAAGCATTGTGGTTTTCCCGGATGACTCGTATGAATGCAAGACTGATTCCACTCTTTCAGTGCTTATTCCGTTCTCGCGCATAAGAGCCTTGTTTCCAACACATATACTTTTTCCATTTATAACTCCTCTTACTCCCTTGCCTCTGACTATTTTGAAATTGCCTACATGCGCATACTTGTTAAGCTTCGCATGCGAAACTATTGCCCTGCCTATCGGATGCTCTGAGAGGTTTTCAATACTTGAGGCAATTTTAAGCACTCTATATTCTGAGTTTTTCCCAAAAGCCCTAACTTCTGTAACTTCTGGTTTTCCTTGTGTGATTGTTCCTGTCTTGTCTAGAACAAATGTACTTATCTCTTTCATAGTCTGTATAGCCTCTCCTTTTCTTATTAGGATTCCTTTGCGAGCCCCAATCCCAGAGCCAACCATCAAAGCTGTAGGAGTGGCCAGGCCAAGAGAGCATGGGCAGGCTATGACAAGTACGGCTACAGATATCCCGAGTGCCTTGCTAATGTCTCCCGTGAAAAAAAGCCAGTTTCCGAATGAAAGCAGGGCAATCGTTAGTATTGTCGGGACAAATATAGAGGTTATCTTGTCAGCAATCTTCTGTATCGGGACTTTTGTGCTTTGCGTTTCCTCAACAAGCTGTATTATGTGCGCTAGGAAAGTGTTGCTGCCTATCTTTGTGGCCTTAACATAAAGTATTCCGTCTTGGTTTATTGTTGCACCTATTACCTGGCTCTTTATCTTCTTGTCAACAGGCATGCTTTCACCTGTTATCATGCTTTCATCAACGGCGGACTCTCCCCTTATGACTATCCCGTCAAGGGGTATCTTTTCCCCGGGTCGTACAATCATTATATCTCCTATGCTTATCTCTTCAATTGGAACCTCTTTTTCAGTCTTTCCGATAATTATCTTCGCTTTCTTGGCTCCAAGCTCTATTAATTTTCTTATCTCCTGTGTGGCCCTACCTTTTGCATTTGCCTCTATGTACTTCCCGCTCACAAAAAAAGCCATAATCATTGAGCTTATACCTGAATAGTCCTGCAATGGATAAAAAATAGAGAATATCCCAGTAAAGTAAGCAATAACAGTTCCAAGCGCAATCAGCGAGTCCATATTAAAATAAAATGTGTAATATCCGCGAATTCCACTCTTTATTGTTGAGAAACCCACAATGAATACAACTGGCGCTCCAAGGGCAAGCAGTACTATTGTCATGATCTTATCAGAAAATAATGATATTCCAAATATCCTGTCAGAAAGCATTATTATTGCAATTGGAAGAGTGAAAATCCATGCCCAGACAAGCTTTGTCTTCCACATTCTTATCTCGGAATCTTCAAAATTTTCTTCATTGTCCATGTTTCAATCGTTCTCCTCTATGCTCTCTACCCTGTATCCTGCCCTAGACACAGCCTTTCTTATTTCTTCAGCAGATAAACTATCTTCAGATACGACGCTTCCCTTTTTTGTCATCATGCTTATTCTGCATTCCCTCACTCCCGATATCTTTCCTATGCTTCTTTCTATGTTTGAACCACATGATGCGCAGTGCATTCCGCCTATAATCATCTTGAAAGTTTTCATCTTCCGCTCCCGTTTTCCTGAATATGCTTGAAAAGCCATAAAACCAAGAAAGTCAAGGCTAACACTATAAGCAGCATGCATATAATTCCTAATGCTCCGAATAGGCCGTATCCAGACATCATGCCATATCTGTATCCCATCATACCATGTCCATAGCCTCCGAGTGAGACAAGCACTCCAGATACTAACAATATTCCAGCGAATATCAATGCTGAAATGTAGTATGTTTCTTGTACTTTCATGGAAAAGAAATAAAAATAAAATTATATAAGCGCTTTTGTGAAACTAGTTTCACAACTTTTTTATAGCCTGATTATCTGAATACGTAATGGAAAACAAAAACGTAGGATATCTTCTAATAGGAGTGTCAATAATAATGGTATTCATAATATTCCTTTTCAATAACGCGATGAAGGACATTGTTTCGACTCAATGTGGGGAAGCGCACGCTCCAACATGCCCTATGAACAAGACAATAAACGATCAGACTAACCTCTCACTTGGAATAACTGGGATAATACTAATAATAGCTATATTTCTCATATTTTCAAAACAGAGCGAGCGTGTTGTCTTAAAGAAAGTTGAAGCAAAAGCAAAGAAGAGAGAATATAACCTATCCGGCTTAAAACAAGAAGAAAAACAAGTTTTCGCATTAGTCCAGAAGTCTGGAGCTGCATTCCAGGCAGATATAATAGACAAGACCGGGTTCGGAAAGGCAAAGATGACTAGAATAATTGACAGGCTCGAAGGCCGAGGCCTAGTCGAAAGAAAGAGACGTGGAATGACAAATATAGTTGTCCTCAAGGATTGAATATAAAACGTACCACGAGAATATTTATATAATGTCCAATTTTTCGCGAAGCATGCAAAATCAGACAATGTCTGATGACAAATGGGCTGGAAATGTTTACACCCTATACGCTCTTAGGATAGCTGATGCAATTCTTGAATATGGCCTAAACAGCGATGAAACTAGAAGGATAATAGAGAAAAGCTCTACAAGCCTTAAAGAAAGCCTTGGGCACAATCCAACAAATTTAAGAGATATTATCTCTGGACTTGACAAAGAAGTGTCTGATAGAAACACGCATCCAGAAATGCATGAGCCTAATTCTACACTAACTCTTACAGAAGTTCTAAAAAAAACTGGTATAAAAACTACAAGATATAATGAAGCCTGGGCATACTTAAGACAGCTCATAGATGTAAAAGACAATAGACTTGGAGAAGTTCTAAAGGTAAAAGGCGGATACAGGGTTCAAAATCCGGATAAAGCAGTTCAGTATCTAACTGAAGAATTCAAAATAAAAGGTTTTTATTTGGATAGAAGGGAGAGAAGTGCAAAACCCAATAAAGATGAAGTGAAAGAAGAAGCGCCTGGATCTGAACAAGTTTTAGAAAAGAAGCATGTTCAGGGACTTGAAGATAAAATAAAAGAAGGAACAGCAACTTTATCTCAAGTGCTTATTAAGTTAAGAACAAGGTCAAGCAAATGGAACGAAGCTCAAAGGGTTGTTGAAGAAATGATAAAATCTGGCGACTCCAACATTGGCCAAACATATAAGATAGGTAGCGGATATAGACTTTCTGCATCAGATGAAGTCCTTAATTATATAGATAAAAGACTTAAGGAATCTGGACTTGTGGCAACTAATTCTAGAAATGGCCAGAATCATGCTCTTCTTGACGATATGCCTACTTCACTATATGTTAGCACATTCAATCTAGAAAATGGAAAAAGAGCAGAAGCAGTATCATGTATAAATGATCTCATAAACTTGGGAGATACAAAGCTCTCAGGAAAGTTTAGAAGAGTTGGAAAAGGGTATTCAATATCAAAAGATGCTGAAACCAGAGATTACATAGAGTCTATATTTAAGAGCAGGGGCATAATTCAAGAGCAAACAAGAAACAAACCTACCGATGAATCTCTTCAAAGAACATTGCCTAGAGATACTCAAGTAAAAGAAATAAACACAAGTTGGTTCGGAAGCACAGAACCAGGTCCAAGGATAAAATATTCAGAAGCTGAAAGTTGCGATATAAAAATAGATGAAAGAAATATGAAAATAGCAGAGATAGCGCTATCAGATTTACGCCAAAGTGAAGAGAGAATGCATATCATAGGTGGAAGTAGCATAAAGGAAGGAACATTGAAAGAGAGAGTAATAAGAATGCTTGATAAAGCTGTGCGCGAAAAGGGTGTTTATACTGGTAAAAACCACGAGACTTTCAGGTATCTAGAAGGCCAGATAAGTGTTGATTTCAGAGTTGTTAACGGAACTCTCATAGACATAAGCCCCCATCTTTCATTTAGATAATATATACTTAATATTTTTAAGAAAATTATCTAATTAGTCTTGTGGGATTTGATATATTTCTGCATAGACTCTATACTTACATTCATAGAATCCCTTGAAGGCGAACCTAGTTTATAGCCTATGAGAAGCTTAACTGATTCTCCAAAACTCTGGGAATAATGTAAGTATACCTTCTCATTAGGCAAAATTGCACCAGTATAACCAAGCCCCCTTGCGAGACTTAATCCTTCCTTTGCATCAAGTATGCTATCTTTTCCTGCAGCAATCTGCATGCATTTACGTTCTAGATTTATATTTTGCTCATCTACTCTTTCTTCAGATTTCCTATGGATTTGCTCAGAAATAATAATTCCTGTTGGAGCAAAACATGCCAAGGTTATAGCCGAATAAATTAGAGCCGTACCTAAACTGCGAATGTTCATAACCAATTTATGAAAAGTGTCTATTTAAATATCTCTTTATAGCAGTAACATATAAGCAAATTATATAATGCTACTCATTTCCTGCATATCTTCCCAACACAAGAGCTACATTCATCCATAAATCTACTATATTCTAACCTGTCAGAATCAAAAACCTGACTCTCAGAGCGTCTAAGAGAATGCATGCACGCGTTATGTCCTGAAAGATTGCAATCTGAGCAAACACCATTCAGAAGATTTGAAATTAGGTAATCACTGTCAAATTTTTCCATTCTATTAATCATTCCAAGATACATTGACGCAGTGTCCAGAGCATCTTTTCCGTAAACATGCGGATTATCGGTTTTAGATGCACCTCGCCTTATCTTTAGAGCCACATTGAGTTCTGCAGGTATCACATAAACTTCTCCACCTGAAGTATGAACTGACTTTGGATTGCAAAACAACTCATCAGGTATTCTCCAACCTCGTATATGCCCATGAAAAAGTCCTATAAGCACTTCATTTATATGTGTAGTGCTGCATCCATCGTGCTTTTCTCCATTAATCTCGCTTTTATGAATATTAAGAGAATTCCTTACGGAAGAGAGTCCCTCATCGTTTACTATGAAATCTAAATCGTCGCTGGTGCACCTGAGTCTTCTGTATCCTGCGGTCTCAGAAAGAACACAGCCCCCTCCAATCAATAAGATGTTACCCGGAGAGTATCGACAGACAAATCCGGCTATCTTAAGAAGCTCATTTTCAGGAACATAATGCTCAGAAAAATTTCCCATTAATATTCTGAAAAATTAAGCATTATAAATATTTCCATCAAGAAATATATCTTGCATTCAAAATAATATACACTGAAACTAATTTCACAAAAGCGGTTAAATAAACTGAATTCAATAAAACAACATGCAAATAAGATTCAACAAAAGCATGAAAGGAGGTACAATATGATGAACAAAGGAATAAGCTCTATTTTGATATTGACATTAATAGCATTCATAGCAGCATCCGCATTCGCTTCAGCAGACATGAGCGATTTCTCTTCAGCTATAAACATAGTTCAACAAAACACTCCATGTTCTGATTTGAACCAGAGTCAGCTCATAGACGTAGGAGACTATTATATGCAGTTGATGCTTGGATCTGCACACGATAGGATGGATGCAATGATGGGCGGAGATGATGCCCCAATGGATCAGCAAATGCATATATCCATAGCCGAGAGATATTACTGTAATGGTATAACTCCTTCAGAATTGAATAGCACTAATGCAAACTATGGATATGGTATGATGTACTCTGGATATAATTCAAATTATGGAAATCAAGGATATACTCCAAGAATGATGTATGGATACTATAATTCCCCATTTGAATATTACATGCCATTAATATTTGCTATAATTCTTGTCTCTTTTGGAGCAATAATTGCTGTAATACTGACAAAAAAGGCAAGGAAAAGATAAAGGCAAAAACATAATTTATTTTATTTATATATTAGAAAAGATAAACTGAATTATAATTACTTCCTATAATAGGCTGCTCGTATTTTATCTTCAAGCTCTTGAGTTTTCCAGTTTTCCATGTCGTACTTTAACACCTGTGGATGTGAAAAGCCAGAGTTTGCAGCACAACTAGGCATTAAGC
>DAIEOU010000099.1 GCA_027348755.1 archaeon | reverse complement strand
TCCAACACAAAATGCATTTGTATCTGCATAACCTTGTTTCATGGGAGAATATCCTCCTTGTTCAAGCATTTTCTCAAGTGCTTCCTTTGTAGGCTCAGATGACATGTTTATATTCCTTGTTCCAGATTTATAATCATTTCCTCTCTTTTTCTTTAAGACCCTTCTCAAACCCGCGATCAGTAGGAAAGTAAAATTTTTCATCTTTCAGCTCGGAGGGCATGTGCTCCTGATCCACTTCGGCATTAACATAATCGTGCGCATACTTGTATCCTTTTCCATATCCTAAATCTTTCATTAGCCCTGTCGGCGCGTTTCTTATATGCATTGGAACAGGAAGGTTTCCAGTTCTAGCTATTGCTTGCTTTGCTGCATTGACTGCAGCATACACTGCATTTGACTTTGGAGCAGAAGCAAGATATACAGCTGTCTGAACTAAAGCAGTATTGCATTCAGGATATCCTAAAAATCTAACTGATTCCATTGCAGCAATAGCCAACTGAAGAGCTTGCGGGTCAGCATTGCCTATATCTTCAGATGCGAAGCGAATCATTCTTCTTATTATGTATTCTGGATCTTCTCCTCCTTCTATCATTCTCATTGTCCAGTATACTGCAGCTTGTACATCACTGTCGCGCATAGATTTATGCAGTGCAGAAATAATGTTATAATGCTCTTCTCCATTTTTATCATACCTTAAACTTTTTTGAACTGCGTTTAATATAAGTTCCCGAGTTATTTCTTTCCCTTGTGCAAGTGAAACAGCCATCTCGACTATGTTTAAGGCTGCTCTAGCATCTCCATTTGAAAGTTGAGCAATAACTTCTTTGTTTTCATCTGAGATTATCGCCTTACTTCCTTTGTATCCTCTTTCATCTTTCAAAGCATGTTCTATAATTCTCACTATATGCCCTTGGCTTAACTGCTCAAGAACAAATACTCTTGACCTCGATAATAAGGCAGATATAACTTCAAAGCTAGGATTCTCAGTAGTTGCTCCAATGAGAGTTATTGTTCCATTCTCAACATATGGAAGCAAAAAGTCTTGCTGCGCTTTGTTGAACCTATGTATCTCATCAAGAAAAAGAATTGTTTTTGTATGCATTAATCTTGCCCGATTAAGTGCTTTCTCGACATCTGCCTTTCCGGCATTGACTGCTGACATTTCTATGAATTCCGCATTCGTAGCTTTTGCTATAAGCCTTGCAAGTGTTGTCTTGCCGCAGCCAGGAGGACCCCAAAATATTATAGAAGCTGGAAGCTCCTTGTTTTCTACAGCAATCTTAAGTGGCTTTCCTTCTCCAACTAAGTGTTCTTGACCCACAAATTCAGACAATGACATAGGCCTTACCCTTGCCGCTAGAGGTTGACTTATCATCATTCATTCAGAAAGATGTTTTATTTAACGATTATGGTGTTTTCAAAAGATATTTAAACCAACTTTTTCCAATACCTTAATGAACAGAGGAAGAAAAGTTACAGGCGGAAAATATCACAAACTTAGAAAGCAACGCCTCTACGAGAAAGAAGGCCAAGAGAGGCATGTAGTACTTGGAGAGACAAAAGGCAAGCAGTTAAGAGTGCGTGGCGGTGCAGTTAAGAGTATATTGTTAAGAGCAAACGTAGTCAATATAATGGTAAACGGAAAGGCAAAGAAAGCAGAAATAATAAACGTTGAAGCAACACCTCAGAATCCATTCCTTGCAAGACAGAACAGGCTTATGAAAGGATCGATAATTGCAACATCCTTAGGAAAGGCAA
>DAIEOU010000098.1 GCA_027348755.1 archaeon | reverse complement strand
GTTAGTGAAGCCATAGCAGCTGCTGAAGCAGGAGTTGAATCTGTAGAAGTTGCTGAAGAGGCAGCATTTGCGGAATCTGTTGCGAAAGAGGAAGAAAAGGTTAATGCAGAGCTTGAAGGCAAAGAGCCTGAAGTAGACATGGAGCAAGCAGTACTTAAAGAACTTGATTCAGAGCAAGAACCTGATTACAATCCGGGACCAATAGTTTAATCTCTTCTGTCTAATATTGGTTTTACTTGAGACATAATTTTAGAAGCAGCTCCTATTTCTGTGCATGAGCTAACGTGTGCGTCTTCTTCCCTTGCAGAGGTTCTAAAGACTCTTGGGCAATTATATTTTGGCTCTATTCTATTATTCAGTTGCTTTTGTTTAGGAACACTCTCATTTCTTAATGAATACACAAAATCCATGAACTCATGGTATAATGCTAAGTCTGATGAGTTGTTTCCAGTAATATGATCTGTCAATTCTAATCTGTCTCTAAGAGTTCCATAAGGTATTAGACAATCTCCTCTAGACACTTCAGTTTTTCCTAAAAGATTATATTCAGAGATTATACTATGAGCGACAGTTCTTACTTCTTCTGACCAATTTTCATATCCATTAACGATTTTGTTAGACATTAATATGCCTAAAAATATCATTATATAAAGCTTTTTGTTTCATAATATATGTTACTACTGCTTAGTTGCTATATTAGAAAGATTTAAATACCGAAAAATACTGGGGAAAGTATGGCTAATAAAGAGCAAAAAGGTTCACTTGAAGATTTTGTAAAACTCTACAAGTCATTCAAGGATGCAGAAAGCGATGGAGCTAATCTTATGTCTGCAGAACCTGCTGCAAGAGAGAAAGCAAAGTCAAACTTACAGAAATCTTTGGCTTCTAGGATTCCTGGTTTTAATCCAAACATTCCTATTCCTCAAGAAGTATATGATAAAGAAAGCATTGCAGTTACAGGATTTACTAAAACACAGGCGTTAGGATATTATTCAGCATTCTTTGAGGATTTAGTGTCACAGCTTCCTTCAAGCGAACTTGAAAAAAAACTTTTTGATGTTCCAATAATAAAATTTGGAGATAAAGATCCTAGAGCAGGTTTGCACAACTATGTGGCTGAAATGCACGCAGCTTACAAAGGGTTAAAGGACATGAACTCAAAATTTGACAAGGAAGACAATGTTCAAGCGCAGGCACAATATCAAGATACAATATCGAAGCTAACTGCAAAGCATGTTGAAGCTTCACTTACAGCTGGAAAAGGAATGGAAAAAATTAGCGATGCAGAAAAGAAAGTATACAAGCCATTCATAGAAGCGACACGCGCATTGGTATACTCTTCTCCAGCGCATGCACGTTCAATAGGGAAAGCATTCGAAGTTAATGCGGAGAAATCATTTAAGGCATTCTTTGAGGGCGATGAAGTTAAAGAATCTGGATACAGCCTAGGAGAATATGTAATGGAAAATATGGCTGGAATGCAACCTGAAGAGGCTGCCAAACTAACATATACAATAGCAAGCTCTCTAAAGAAGAAATAAAATGAGTTTTGAAGATATAGACATATTTGTCAAAGGAAGGGAATATAATGTATTACCAGAAACAGGAATGAATTTTGAATATTTTGGAAAGACAAAGAATGGAGATTATGAATTCCATCCTGTATCTCCCCATGGATTAATTAATAGGATGGTTGATTTTCTTGTTAATGAGCACACTAAAATTATTCCTTTGATAATTAGAAAAGGAACATTCATATCTGATGGGTATA
>DAIEOU010000097.1 GCA_027348755.1 archaeon | reverse complement strand
AGTCTATATTCTGCGGATTACACAATATTTACCTGCCAGGAGATGTTCTTTTAAGGTTAAATCCTTCTGAGGCGCTTGCAGCCTATTTTAGTGCAGGAAAGGACAAATTCAGAATATATGGCGCTTGGAATTCAGATGTCGCAAGGGCGTTGGGAGAAGGAAATGAAGACGTGAGAGACTTATCATATAGAGAAAGAATGTATTCATCCTTGCTTTCCAGCGCAGGTTATTCATCGGATAGCATTGTTGACTTATTCAAGAAGTTCAATGAGGTCGCATTCAAAGATTCGAACTTCAGATATGTGTCTGGAAGAATGAAAAATGTTTTCAAAGGGCACTTGTCTGAAAGACTAGAAGATGTAAGCGAAGAGGCTTCAAATAAACTAATTGAGAGTTTCTTTAGACCGTATGTCCCATCAAACAGGCAAGAGTCAATGAATCCTAGCTCTTTTCATGATCCTAACATTGATGGTTCAGACAAGCAGTTGTATGCGGCGAGAATATACAAATCATTCAAGGAAGATTATTCTGGGCAGAGAGTTGGAAATTCTATAAGAAATGATAGTAATTCTGGTTGGAGAGGTTCTAGATAAATATTTAATCGTCGATAGCACTATATAATCATGGGATTACAGATTGGAAATATAATATCACGTAGAGAACTACAGCTTTCAGAGCTAAAAGGAAAGGTGGTTGCTGTCGATGCTTTTAATGCTCTTTACCAGTTCTTGTCATCTATAAGGCAACCAGATGGTACTCCTCTAATGGACTCAAAGCAAAGGGTTACAAGTCACCTTTCGGGGCTTTTTTACAGGAATCTTGCATTGATGCAGGAGGGGATAAAGTTGATTTATGTGTTCGATGGAGAATATCATGAGCTTAAGGGAAAGACTCACGAGATAAGGCAAGAAGCGAGAGATGTTGCAAGAGAAAAATATGAAGATGCTCTAGAATCTGGAGACATAGAAGGAATGGGGCGATATTCGAGAGGATTCATAAGGTTAAACTCGGAAATGATTGCAGAGAGTAAAGAGCTGCTTCATGCAATGGGAATAGCTGTCGTTCAGGCTCCAGGAGAGGGAGAGATGCAATGCGCCGAGCTAGTCAAAGAAGGAAAAGCATATGCAGTTGCGAGTCAGGATTATGACGCTTTGGCAGTAGGGGGCTTGAGGCTTATACAGAATCTTACACTTGCAAGAAAGAGGAAGACTGCAGCAGGATTCATTTATATTGCTCCAGAGCTGATTGAGTATGAAAGAGTTCTGAACGAATTAGGACTTGATGGAGATCAGTTAATATGTCTTGCAATTCTTGTTGGAACTGATTTTAATCCTGGAGGTGTCAAGGGCATCGGTCCAAAGAAAGCGCTTGCTCTTGTTATACAGAAAAAATATCCTGTTGAGATATTCAAAGCTGTCGAGGAAAGACTGGACTTCAACTGGCAGGAAATATTTGAGATATTCAAGCGACCTAACGTATCAAAGGAAGATGTTTTGTTTCCTAAATTTGATGCAGAAAAGATAAAGAATATACTTGTAAATGAACATGATTTTTCTGAAGAACGTGTTAGCAATCAGATTGCCAAGCTTGGAGAAGCTAAAAAGCAGAATAGTCAGAGCACTTTATTTTAGCAAGAGATATAAATCAACATCATTTAGAATTTTTATGAAGTTCGGCATGGCTATTGTTTTTGTAGCAAGTGTTTTTCTTATTCCTTATGTTATTGCAACATCTTCTAGCTCTTATCCAGGTCAGACTGTTCTTTCAACTAATATTCATTTGAATCCGACGTTTCAAAATATAATTAG
>DAIEOU010000096.1 GCA_027348755.1 archaeon | reverse complement strand
AAAGTTGCAGCTCTTATATGGTCTGCCACAATTCGCATCGCTCTTGTTTCTTCTTTTCTTTCACCATATTCTTTACCAGATATTTTCTCTATTTCGGAAATTATCGGCTGGAAGATACTTGTCTTGTAATTGTCATCTAAGCCGTTAAGTATTGCAAGAGTTCGCTCGACTCCGCCGCCAAAATCTATGTTTTTCTGTTTTGCCGGAAGGTACATTCCATTTTCATCTTTCACATATTCCATAAGTACATCATTTCCAATCTCAACCCATCTCTTGTCTGAAGGATCGAAATTCAGAGGGGCTTTAGAATTATCATCAGTCCAATAGAACATTTCTGTATCTGGGCCACAAGGTCCAGTTTCTCCTGCAGGCCCCCACCAGTTATCCGAAACATATGCTATTCTTTCTTTTGGAACTCCAAGAGATAACCATATTTTTGCAGATTCTTCATCTTTTGGGGAATTGGAGTTTCCTTCGAATACTGTAACTGCATATCTTTTAATAGGTATTCCAAGAGTCTTTGTATGAAATTCAAATGTGAACTTTATGGCATCCTCCTTGAAGTAGTCCCCGAGGCTCCAGTTTCCAAGCATCTCGAAGAAAGTATGGTGAACATTATCTCCAACTTCTTCCATATCTCCAGTGCGAACACATTTTTGGACATCAACTAGTCTTTTTCCTAAAGGATGCTTCTGACCAAGAAGATATGGGACTAGAGGATGCATTCCAGCTGTTGTGAAAAGGACAGTGGGGTCGTTCTCAGGTATCAATGACGATGAGGGTATGTGCTTGTGCCCCTTCTGTTTAAAGAACTCTATGTATGCCTTAATCAGTTCCTGTCGCGTTTTAACTTCCATATCTCTGAAGAATGCAATCTTTATTTAAAACTATTGCAGTTGGGCAAGCTTTGCCTTTATGTTGTCTATTTCATCCTCAAGCTCACTTCTTTTTATCTGCTTTTCAACTGGAAGCTCAAATGAGTCTTCTTCTTTTCTTTGTTGCTTAGGAAGAATTTTCTCAAACACTGCCACTTCTGTCTTAAGTTCATCAAACTTCTTTTTAAGCTCTAATTTAAGTGATAGCTCCTCTTCACGTATAGCATGATATTTCTTTACCCTTTGGAGAGTTGAGATTATTTCTAATTGAGACTGAAGAAGTTGTTTTTTTGCATACACTACACTAGGATGTGCAAAACGCATATATTCAACCATATTTAGTCAAAAACATTAGAGCCTATGTCCTGAATTCTAGACTTTATAGCTGTTATTTCTTTTTCCCAGCCTGAAAGCTCTTGCTCTTCCCTCAGTTTAGTCTCCCTTATCCTTTTGAGGAGAACGTCTATAGAATCAAGCTTCTGTTTTATTGAATCAAGAGAGCGACGTGCACTGTTGAACTTCTCTATTTTTACATAAATATCTCCACCTTTTCTTTCTCTAGAAGGAGAGGTTGTTTGCATTGAAGGTATCATTGGCTGTTCAGGAGGTTCTTCAAGCTTAACTTGCTGAGGGCTCCATTCTTCCATTTCCATTGTCCTTATTGCTCTAGGTGTTTCATGCTCATCATTTTCTTCGTGTTCCTCGCTTTCTTCAGGTTCTTCTGGCTCTTCATGTTCTTCAGGCTGATCATGCTCTGATTCAGGAGAATCATTTTTTGAGACTGCATCTTTTATTGCAGTTTGTGAGAAACCCTGGTGTATTGGGGAGTCAGGAAATGCAGGAAGTCCATGAGGAGGCTCTGGAATATCGTTATCATCTTCAATTTTAGGTATATCAAAAGCAGGTCTTATTGGACTTTTCAAAGGTGGAAGCTCGGGCAAACTTTTAGAGTCCTTTTTATTCCAGAACATAGAATTTCTTTCGGGATTTAGTTTATATAAGTTTATAC
>DAIEOU010000095.1 GCA_027348755.1 archaeon | reverse complement strand
TATCTGCTGCTTAAGGATTGATTCCATTACACCATAGGTGAATACTTCATTGTACAAAAAGTATACTTGAGATTTGAAATATAATTCAGAAAGGACTGTTTCAGCATCATCAATTTTTATTTTGTCTATAATATTTGCAATATACACATCCTCATCCTTCAATTCCTTTAAGTAGTTTTCTATCCTATTATGAATAAATTTTTTAACTTTTTTTAGAACTTCTTCTGTTAATACACCTTCTGCAAGCAGAGAAATGTTTCTTTTTAAATTTATGATCTCTAAATGAAATGTATCTGAATTTTTATATAGGTAACGGAAGCCTTTCTGCATCATTTTATCTTTAACTAAATAGTTTACATCATTCTCGCGTGTGTTTAACAAGTACAACACCATTTTTTCTTATACTAACCAAATCTCCTTCTTTTATTCTACTTATTGCACCTTTTACGCCTATAACACATGGTATATTAAATTCGCGTGCCACTATGGCTGCATGTGACAATATACCACCTACTTCAGTAACTATGCCACTTGACTTAAGCATTATTGGTAGATACTCTGGGTAAGTTGCTTCTGCAATAAGTATAAATTTGTCTTTAGGTTTTCTTTTATTAGAATCTTGGAGTATAAACGCTTTTCCAGAAGCTTCTCCTCGAAATGCTATTGCCCCCTTTAGTTTAATAAACTCTTGGTTTTTATATTCTCTGTGCATACTCACACCGATCATCAAATTTTATACCTATTCTATTTGCATAAGCTGGACAACTCATACAGTACTTGTTGTAGCTACATAAAGAATTGTCACACGAAATTTTTTTATAACCATAGCTTTTATTAAAATGGACTCCTGTAGATACATTACTCATTATTTGATTGTTGTCTCCGTAAAAAAGGACACATGAATAGACCGTTTCATCAGGCATAATTTCTGCTTTTGATTCACCTGGATTACAACATAGAGATAGCACTGCATCAAATTCTGTCTCTAATGGCCTAATATTCAAGTACTTATAACTGAATGGCCTATCAAAGTAAACATTCTTTTTTATCCGGTCTTTATAGAGCCTAAATTCTGGGGTAAAGGCCATAATAAGAAAGCAGATGAGTTGTTTGTTTATCAGATATATGAAGAGACTTTAGGCATTGTTATTTATTGGCAAGCAGATCTTTATATTTATATACCTCATCTATGAGGAATGGTGGCGCATAGAGTTTCAATGGCGTTGGAGTTTTTGTAAGCAATATCTTCCTTGTGGTGCTGTCTCTCATAAAAGCTGCAAAGAGTATATTGGCGTCTAGCACAAGATCCGTTTGGTCACCCTTCTGCATTGAGCCTTTCTGCTATCTTCTTGTTGACTTTTCTTCCCAATCTTATCGTTTCGCTTTCTGTAAGCTTGCTTTTCTTAAGCAATTCGTCCATTTTTGCAAGCAGCGCAAGTTTCTGCATTATTGCCTGCCTTGCTATCTCGGACCAGTTTATCTCCTTGTGTTTTTCCATTTCTTCTTTCAGCTCCTTTGGTATTGCTAATGTTAGGCTTGCCATATTTTCACCTAAGATATTATAGATAAACAGATATTTATATATTATGTTTAATATGTTTATTATGTTCAATAATTTCATTACGTTTAATGTTCTTTGACACTAATTTCCAGTCCTTGCTATCGAAGACCAGCTTCCTGGACAGCATTTTGGCGGCGGTACGCCTCTCAGGGCTGACCGATAAATTGTTTGTATCCTGCTAAAATACGAATGTAAAGTGTGTACCTATACTGTTGTATCAATCACGTGTATAGCAGTGTATATGCTTATAATTATTTATTTTATGATCGACAATTTTATTGTATCAACTAATCCCTACTATTTGTAGAGGCTCATCGTTGGAAGAAAGAAGGAACCTCTAAAGCAAAGAGCAGTATAA
>DAIEOU010000094.1 GCA_027348755.1 archaeon | reverse complement strand
CTCTTGGGGAACTTCAGCGAGTCGGTGTACAAGTAGCTAACACACTCCATTACGTCGGCGTGCTTAATGTATACGGTTCATCTGCGGATATACAGGTCCAGAGCGACCCTCAGAATGCAACACTTAGCGTTGGAGAGACAAAGAAATTCGAGCTCACAGGAGATAATTATTACGATCTCGCAGTCACGCTCGTGTCCATACAGAATAACCAGGCAAACTTAAGTCTTTCAGAAATACACGAACTCATCCCAGGCACTCAGACTAACCAGTCATCAAGCTCTTCTTCAATCTCACAAGCTTCATCAAACTCTTCCTCGCAAAATAGTTCTTCTATTAGTTCAGAATCCAAGAACTCTTTGTCTCCTAAAAACCTAACTTTCTGGGCAGTAGGAGTTCTTATTGTTCTCGCACTAGCTGCAGGAATATGGATATTTATTAGAAGGAAAAAGTCTAAATAATGAAATCTGAGAGGCAGGCTGCAAAAGATAGTATAAATGATTTCTTCTCAAAAGAACATTTCACTAAAGACGAGATGCGCAAAATACGCAACCTCGCGATGAAATATCGTTTGCCTCTGAAAGAGAACAGGAAAAAATTCTGTCGTTTCTGTCTTTCTCAACTCAAGGGAAGCACGAGAATAAACTCTGGATTTAAAACAGTTGTTTGCGAACAGTGTGGGAAACCAAACAGGTTCAGGATTTCTCAGGCAGCTATATAATATTCGAGATTGGCTTCACTTAGTCTCTCCCCAACCTGTTTTATTGTTCCCTCAAACTCTTTGTAATCGCGCAGCCACTCAAGCATCTTCTTATCTCCCTCATGAAGTTCATTTATTGACAATACCTTATCATCTGCAACCCATTCTAGTTTTGCTCGTCTTCCGTCTTTCTCTTCTGTCGCCTCGGCGTGAGAATCATCGAAATCAAAACAGTCGTATATATCAACAGACATGTTTATTTTCATTGGTTTCCCAAGAACAGTTCTTTCTTCATTGTTAAAGTGTACTCTGCCCCTGTATGTCATTCCTCTTGCGATTATCCTAGCTTCTTCCCAGCTCTCCCTTATTCCCGCTTTTTCAGAGCTCTCTCCATCATTCAGTTTTCCTCCGGGAAGAGAGTATTTTCCCTCGTGAATCTTATGAGGGTAATCTCTGTAGTCTATAAGAAGTGTTTTTCCTGATTTATGGAAAAAGCATATGACCCCGTTAATCCAAGGCAATCCCATATTACTAATTAGACTGAGTGTTTATAAGAATTATTGTTATTACGCTTTCTTGAACTTAGTTATCTCAGGAAGCATGTCGGCGTGTCCAAGCAAGGCTGCACGGCAGCAATATCTTTCGCATCCAAGCTCATCAAGAACTTTTCCAGGCTGTTCTCCAGAATCTATTCTCTTCTTGTACTCTTCCCATAAATGTCCTACTGGCTTTCCGCATCCAAAGCATCTTACTGGAATAATCATACTTCTATTTCTCAGAGATGCTTTTTAAAAGTTACTATTCCTCATTCATTCTAGAAAAAGCACGTATCACATAATCTGCTTCGTGTTCAACACTAAGAATTGAGCTGTTTATGACTAAATCATATCTTGGGTCGCGCATTCCAGAGGCTCTAAAATCGTATGTTTCTCCATATATTTTCTTTCCCATTAATATCTCATCTTTCTCTCTTTTTGCAAGAATCTCTTGCACTGCCTTTATCCCAATGCCTGAATATTTACCTGAATTGTAAGCTCTTTCGGCTCTAACTTCTAAAGGAGCAGAGATGAATATCCTAAGTGCTTGAATGCCATCCGCAAGCTTTGCATATCTAAAGTCTGCGACAACGCGGCCTTGCTCAACTCTTATTCTTGCCTTCTTGTCCATCTCATACTGTCTTACAATGTCCTGGTTTTTCCAATATTCTTCAAAACTAATCTTATTAGAATCGTAAGCGATGTTACATACTTCAGCGTGTCCTGTTTTCCCTGTGCACACTTGTTCATAACTTGGATTGTCAATGTTGCCCCCCGAGTAACCGGATTCAACTGA
>DAIEOU010000093.1 GCA_027348755.1 archaeon | reverse complement strand
AAGAACATAAAAGTGGATATAGAAGAGTATAATACAGAGTTTAGAAAGCACCAAGACTTAAGTAGAACAACATCTGCTGGAATGTTTAAGTCAGGCCTAGGAGATGATTCAGAAGCAATACGTAAACTTCATACTGCAACACACATTCTAAATGAAGCTCTTAGGCGCGTGTTAAATGATCCAAAGATTTCTCAAAAAGGCTCAAATATAACTTCTGAAAGACTCAGATTCGACTTTAACTTTTCTAGAAAACTCACATCTGAAGAGCTGTCCGCCCTTGAAAAATGGGTAAATGAAAAAATATCATCCAACCTTCCAGTTATAAGAGAAGAAATGCCCTTAAATGAAGCAATTTCATCTGGAGCTCAAGCAGAGTTTGGGGCAAAATACCCTGAGCTTGTTTCAGTTTATACCATAGGAAATAAAGATGACTGGGTTAGCAAAGAAGTATGCACTGGCCCGCATGTTTCACGCACTTCAGAGCTAGGACATTTTAAGATAATAAAAGAAGAAGGCGTGGCTGCTGGAATACGAAGAATAAAGGCAATAGTTGAATAATTAGAATCCAATATTCTTCTTGTCGAGTCTCTTGTATTTTTCATGCACAAATGCTGCCAAGGAGAATAAGAATATACCTAATGCCCATCCTCCAAGTATATCACTAAACCAGTGTACATGAAGATATAGCCTACTAAATCCTACTGCAAAAACTAATAAGCTTAATGAAACAGCTGCAATTCTCTTATTTCTTATGTTCTTTATTTCTGAAAAGAAGAGATAGAATATAATTGATATAAGCACAAAAGAATAAAGTGAATGTCCGCTAGGGAAACTGAAATCGGTTTCTAGTATTATACTTTCTGGCCTTGCCCTGTGTATTATTATTTTCATAATGTACCCTATTCCTCCTGTTAATAACATGGTTCCCAAAATGAATAGAGTGTGGCTATTCTTACCTCTAAATGCAGATATTACTGCGAGTAATATACAAAGTAATACGAAACCTGGAGTTCCAAATATATATGCTATAACTAGAGATGCATTCCATATAGACAGGTTGTTAGAAATAAGCCACGAATTAAATGCACTATCAAAATATGTTATTGATAATCCTAAATATACCTGTATTGCAAGAATAATGAATATTATTATTCCAAAAAAAGAAAATATGGCATACTTATTTTTTGAAAAATCCATTTTACTCTAGATATATTCCAGGCCTTCCCGGCTTTGCCTTTGCAGCCTTGTTCTGGGGGTCATATTTTTTAGGATCATTTACTGCGAATACCTTAACTTCCTTTCCAGACCTTTCAGAAAGATTGTTTGAATCGTATATGACTATTTCATTGGGTATTACATATAGATATATTTTACCAACTTCTTTGTCCTGTTTCTCCTTCATAAGCTTTGTCAAATTAGACATATCTGAAAGTGTATTTTCAACTGACTTCTCCATCTTCTCATACTCCTCGTTTATCATACTTGAATCAGCATTAGGCCAGTCAGATAATGCAACCATCTTCTTCTTACCTATGTATTCCCATAGCTCTTCTGAAATGTGTGGACAGAAAGGTGAAAGAACTCTAATCTGATTTTCAATATACTCGTTCACTACTGATTGATTTATTTTTCCTCTTCGTGTATAGTTCCTGAATATTCTCTGATTCTGAAAGAATAGCTTGTCAAATGCGCTTCTGAATAGCAATAAGTCCATTGCTTCACTTCCTTCTTTTATGTACTTATTCATACCTGAAACGAAAATTTTGTCAGATAATGTCAGCTCATGTTCTTCAGAAACTTTATAATTTTCTTTCACAAAATTATAGAACTGCTCAAGTTTTTCAGATATAGATGCCGTATTCTCGAAGCTGAAGTTTGGGTCATCAAGTCCTTCTCCTCCAACCATCAAACTTGCTCTTGCTGCATCAGAAGGATATTTTTCAAGTATTTGTCTTATTGTAAAGAAGTTTCCTTTGCTCTTTGACATTTTCTCACCATTTACTAGTAACCATCCATTTACACTGAATCCTTTT
>DAIEOU010000092.1 GCA_027348755.1 archaeon | reverse complement strand
AGCAATAACTCATAATGATACATACAGAATATCTGGGAATTTTAACTTAAGGCCAATTGAATGGCTTGGAGAAAGTGTGAACAAAGAAAAATCGAGAACGTTAGCAGTAAAAATTCTTGGGCCGAATTTTAGTGAGACTGACGAAAAACATTCTAAATGCTGTTCTATTACTCCTAACCCTCTGCCTCATCTTGTGCATAGGTACTTTAAGATGTTTGGAAGGAATGATTATACATGTTCAGAATTACACTTTGAACCCTTGAGCTTAGTTGACTTTAGAAGTAACGCGCTTGAAAGCATGCTTGAATCTTTTATTAAAATTCTAAATGAATAAAAGGTATATAACCACAAGAATTCCTTTTATTGTATGAAAAAAGAGATATTTGGTGTGAACGCCAATATAATTCTTCTTGGAATTGTGAGCTTCCTCACGGATGTAAGTTCAGAGATGATATTCTCAGTTTTCTCAATATTCTTTACTGTAATACTTGGAGCATCCGTGCTCATTCTAGGAATAGTTGAAGGTCTTGCTGATTTCTCTTCATCTTCCCTTGATTATTTATCAGGATTTCTTGCAGACAAGACTGGAAAGAACAAAGCTCTTGCAATAGCTGGATACGGATTCTCAACACTTTCAAAAATAATAATAGCTTTCAAAAGTAACATAGTTATTGCTATAGGATTCAGGATAGTTGAGAGATTAGGAAAATCATTCAGAGGGCCTCCAAGAGACTCTTGGATTGCAAGTCTTACAAACAAAGAAAATAGAGGATATTCATTTGGAGTGCATAAAGCTCTTGATAAAGCCGGAGCAGTTATAGGCCCACTTATTGCTTTCTTCTTAATAAGTTGGTTAGGGCAGAGCAGTTCTACTTTCAGAGTCATATTTCTAGTGGCTGCGGTTCCTGCAGTTCTTGCAGTTGTTGTTGCATTGCTAATAAAACAAGATAAGACAGTCAAGATTAAACATCAGAGCATGTTCAGAGGCGTTAAAGATCTTGGAAGTGGGCTAAAACATTACATATATTCAGCAAGCATTTTCTCACTTGCTTATTTCAGTTTCAGCTTCCTTCTTCTAAAAGCTTACGCTTCTGGATTCAACATACAGGACGTTGTTCTTCTATATGCAATATTCAATCTTTCTTTTGTATTAGTCTCAATACCTATAGGAAAGATAGGAGACAAGATAGGAAGAGACAAGCTGATTGCTGCAGAGTATGTTATATACTTCATAATGAGCATAGGATTTGTAATATTCAGTTCAAAAGCAGCTATAATAGCATTGTTTATTGTGTTTGGAATATTTTATGCAATAGATGAGGCTCAAAGCAAAGCATACATAAGTGATCTTGAAGTCAAGAAGAGAGGAACTGCAATAGGATTATACAACTTTGTAACTGGTATAATATACCTACCTGCATCGGCAATAGCAGGATATCTATGGAGTATAAACATGAATTACGCTTTCATATTTGCTGCATTAGTATCTCTTGTTGCGCTGGCCTTCTTTGTATCAAGAAAAGATAAAAATTAGATAAACTTATTAGACAATCTTAAAATGCTCTCGAAAGTTCTGTATATAGGTGTTTTATATATGAAAAGTAATGTAGCAACAAACAAGGATATTGCAAGGCTGCCAAGTATATCAAATGGAAAATGAACTCCGACAAAAACTCTCGCAAAACCTACTATAATTGCAAGAAGCATCATTACAATTCCAGACTTGTACTTTTTTATATACAAAAGTGCGAGAGCTACAGAGAACATTACTAAGCCATGATCACTAGGAAATGAGTTATCTGCTGAATGATGCATTAAGAGAGTTCCTAGATTAAGCATGAAAGGCCTTGGATGGAAATAGAAAAGACCTATTATCCAACCTATGACAAGAGAAAGCATGGCGCAGCTGAATACAAAAAGAGCCACCTTCCTGCTTTCATTATCCCTTCCTTTTCTAAACCAGAGATATAAAATAAAAATAGGTATTGCATATATAAGATAAGAAGCCGATATTAGCATTATTTTATCTAAGAAAGCACTTTTGCCTGCAAGACTATTTATTGCGTTGAAAAGGTATATGTTAAGACTTGAAACCATCATAAGCCTAGAATAATGG
>DAIEOU010000091.1 GCA_027348755.1 archaeon | reverse complement strand
CTGGAGCTAGCTTTTCCTTAAGCTTTTGATCAGTTATGACTAGTATTTTCCAAGGCTGTATGTTATATGAAGATGGGGTGAGTCTTATAATCTCTAGAAGTTCCTCTACCTTTGATTCTTGAAGCTTTTTACCATCAAACTTCTTTACAGCATATCTCTGTTTTACGATGTCTTTGAATTCCATTTTTACTTTAGCTTTATTTTATACATTTGGTATAAATAATAAAGTATATAAATGCTTGGTATCTTTATGTAAAGCAGCTCACTTTAAAGTAATATGGTTAAACAAAAAATGGAAATTAAGAATGTGCTCGAGAAGTCGCAGATGTGCGAGAAAACTATATCCTTAATTGGAAATAAATGGAGTCTTATGATAGTAAACGAGTTCAATCTGATTGGAAAACCTCTGAGATTTAACATGCTTCTTGAAAAACTAAGCCCTATAAGCTCTAAGACACTATCTGCAAAATTAAAAGAGCTTGTACAGCATAAGATACTAGACAAAAACATAATTTCAACTAGCCCAGTAATAGCAAATTACTCGCTCACACAGAAAGGAAAAGACCTGGCTGGACTTTTTGAATCCATGGCTAGTTGGGGAAAAAAATGGAATCCGCATACAATTTGATTATTTTAATATAGAAGATTTTTCAATAAAGTTTATTAAGACTAGTTGTTAATTTTGTCTATGCAGAAAGAAGGTGATAATTCAAAAGAGAGTTTTGCATTCGTGAAGTGGTTTTCAGAGCTAAGAAATAAGGATGTTCCAATAGCTGGAGGGAAAGGCGCTTCACTTGCAGAAATGTATGTAAACAAATTCCCGATACCTCCAGGATTCGTTGTAACTGCGCAAGCTTATTCATATTTTCTTGATAAGGCAGGGCTACCTCCAAAGATTGAAGCAGTACTTAAGGATCTAAATATAGAAGATACTAAGGTACTTCAGGCAGCGTCAGACAAAGTTAGATCTTTAGTAGAAGCAGCTCAGATGCCTAAAGAAATGAGTGAAGCAATAATCGAAGCTTATGATGTTCTGGATGTTGATAGTATGAGTCAGGCTACTGGAAAAGCTCTGGATATACTTAGAAACAGCAAGGAACCTCCATTTGTTGCAGTAAGAAGTAGCGCCACCACTGAAGATCTTGCAGAGGCAAGTTTTGCAGGACAGCAAGATAGTTTTCTTAACGTAAAAGGACATCAGGAGCTTATAGAAAAAATAAAGAAATGCTTCTCATCACTCTTCACTGCGAGGGCAATATACTACAGGCTTAAGAAAGGATTTCCTGCGACTACTGCTCAGCTTGCAGCAGTTATTCAGAAAATGGTTGACTCTGACAAATCAGGAGTCATGTTTTCTAAGAGTCCTGTAACTGATGAAAATGTCGTACTAATAGAATCAGTATGGGGGCTTGGCGAAGGCATTGTCTCCGGAATGATAAAACCAGATCATTATGTATTATCAAGAGATGATTTGAGTGTTATTCAGAGTCAGGTTTATGAAAAGAAAGTTGCAGTAGTTAGGACCTCTTCAGGAGAAACAACTGAAGTAAAACTTACGCCTGAGAGAGCAAACCAGCAAGTTTTAAGTGTGAGTGAGCTGAAGAGACTTGCGCAGTATGCATTACGTCTTGAAGAGCATTATGGAAAGCCGCAGGATATAGAGTTTGCTATATCTGCTGGAGAAATTTATATTGTTCAAAGCAGGCCTATAACAACAAAATTCAAAAAAGCTGATAAGACTGAGATTGGAGGAAATGTTATACTTACAGGACTTGGGGCTAGCCCAGGAATAGCTTCTGGAACAGTAAAAGTAATACATAACCTTGCAGAGCTGGCAAAGATACAGAAAGGAGACGTTCTAGTTACTCAGATGACAAACCCGGACATGGTTGTAGATATGCAAAAAGCTTCTGGAATAATAACTGACGAGGGCGGAGTAACTAGTCATGCTGCAATAGTTTCAAGAGAGATGGGAATACCTGCAGTAGTAGGCACTGGAAACTCAACTGAAAAATTGCATGATGGAGAGATCGTTACTGTAGACGGAGATAACGGGAAAGTCTATGAAGGAAAGGGAGAGACAAAGCTTGTAGAAATAAAACCAATATTAAAGACAAAGA
>DAIEOU010000090.1 GCA_027348755.1 archaeon | reverse complement strand
TGAAGGGATACTGGTTGCCATAAATTGAGTACGAGTTCTGAGTGTGAAAATGAATGCGAGGGGGAGGATTTGAACCTCCGAAGGCACTAAGCCACAAGATTGCTTATGTTGCATCTTGTTTGCTACTCTCCCTGTCGGGAAAGCGACATCTTAAGTCTTGCGCATTTGACCGCTTTGCTACCCTCGCACTAAAATCTTGAGTTTATGGCAGTTATAAAGATTACTTTTGTTATTTAGTATTTAGATAATAAAGACTCAAGATTATATTTGTAACATCTTCGGAAGGTGTATTAAGAGCACTCTTGGAAACCTCTGCGAGCATGCTTGCCAAATCTCTGGATTTGCTCGAAACAAGATTAAAAACTTGAGGTTTGCATTTTCTCATCTGATTTTCTAAGAGTGTAACATCCTTATTGTTTAGAGTAAAATACATTTCATTCCTTTCGCAATAAGCAAATCCATACTTTCTACCATTTAACTCTAGAAGAACAGCCCCTTGATTTCTAGATTCTTGGGAATTAATTGAAGTATAAAATATCCTCTCAGGAAATCCGGCCACCATGGTATTTGCAAGAAACCATTATTTTTAATTATTATAGGCCTGTATTACTCAGTGTCGAGTTTTCTTATAATCTCAGTGCTTTCCCTTGTAACGTCCTGAAGTATTTCCTCATCGCTAGCGTGAGGATCTATCTTCTTGTGAGCAAGAGCTCGCGAAGCACCTGCAATTATAGCCATTTTCACCTTTTTATCAACCATATTCTTATTTAGGATAATGAGTTTAAAAGTATTGTGGCAGTATTGTAAAGACTTATTTTATCTTCTGTCTGATGAGCTTTCAGCATACCTCGACAGATAAACAACGCTTGCAGCAAAAGATCCTGAGACAAAACCAGCCACGCCGAGACCTAATGATACTGTAGTGTCCAAAGCATATCTCGCTATATATGGCGCGCTACTCATTAGAGCTGAGTCACCCAGATGGTTGCCAATATAGACACCTGCGGCAACTCCAGATATAGCCCCCAGTGTTCCGCCAATCATAGCGTTTCGGATAAGATGTTTCTGTTCTGCATTAAACTCTCCAGAATCATCCTTAACATTGCCTTCCAGATTGTTTTTAGTGCTCACAATTTATTCTCATTAAGGTTGTTTATAAATATTTTCTTATAACAATCAATCTTCTGAATCTCTGCTTCCTAGAACTTTAATTATATGCCAGCCGAATTCAGTCCGGACTTTTGTGAGCTTCCCAGGCTTTGTGGAAAATGCAGCTTTTTCAAATTCAGGAACCATCACGCCTTTAGAAAACCACCCTAAATCTCCTCCTTCTGCCTTTGAAGGACACTTTGAATATTGCATTGCGAGAGCCTCGAATTCTTCTCCACCGTTAAGCTTTTGCATTATGGAATCAGCTTCCTTCTCTGTATCAACGAGAATATGTGCTACGTGTATTTCTTCTGCCATATAAAATCAAACTCTGAGAGAGCTCCTAAATCCTCTCCCTGCATAATATGATTCAGCTCCGTTATGATATATGAAAACACGACCAAAACGTCTGTCAGCGAATATGGCGCCGCCAAGCTTTCTTATAGAGTCAGGAGTTTTAATCCAACTTGAACTTTTGGTATCAAACTCTCCAATACTCTGAAGTTTAATGTATTCAGATTCGTCAAGAATCTCAACGCCCATAGAAGAAGCAAGTTCCATTGCACTATTCTTTGGTTTGAACTCCTTTCTTGATTTTAGAGCGTCAGAATCATAGCACAAACTTACTCTTCCCTTAGGACTTTCAGGAGAACAGTCGTAAAATATATACTCTCTGGTTTTATTGTCATAATCTACTACATCGGGCTCACCTCCAGTTTTTTCCATTTCAGCAAGGGCATTCAATTTTTTTGGATTTAATTCTATTTTTTTCTGCACGTCTTCCCATCTTATTCCCTTATGACGAGAAATATTTTTTTCAAATCTTTCCTTAAGGGTTTCCAATAGAGAAGAAGATTTATTGTTTTTCTTGTCTGATGAAATATTTATTTTTCTTCTTAATTGCATTTTCATTTGCAAACCTTTATGCCCAGAACAAAATGACCTCCGATGATTTATTTAAACAAGCGAGGGAAGCTGCATTTGAAAAGAAAGACC
>DAIEOU010000008.1 GCA_027348755.1 archaeon | reverse complement strand
AGGCTTTTTAATTCGTTTATTGTTTTTTCTTTCCCCAATTCTTGGCCGGCTTTTAGTTTTTTTATTTCTTCGATATCGCGCGGGCTGGCGAATTTAGCCAGATTTTTCGGAATCAAAAAGTTTCTTCCGTAGCCGTCTGAAACGTCTTTTATGTCATATTTTTCACCAAGTCCTTTGACATTTTGTAAAAGTATAACTTTCATGCGGTTTTCATCTGTTATTTTATTTCCGATTTAAGAACCTCCAGCGCTTTATCAAGCTGGGGGTCGTGTCCGGCTTTAATATCGTCGTCAGTCAAATTAACTTCATAGTCCGGCTTAAGGCCGTTTTTTTCGATAACCGTTCCGTTGGGGGTCAGCCAGTGCGCGAAAGTGATCTTTATTATCGAATCATCTTTTAGAGTTTCGATTTCTTGCACGCTGCCTTTTCCGAAACTTTTCTTTCCAACCAGTTTTACTGCTCGGTTGTCCCTTAGCGCTCCCGCTAAAATTTCCGCGGCAGAAGCAGACCCCTGATTTATTAAAATAACAACCGGAATTTTTTTGAAAAGTTCGGCGCCATTGGCTTTGGTTTCTTGAATTTCACCGCTTCTGAATTTTTCTTTGACAACTATCGCGTTTTTGTCCAAAAACCATCCAGCCAGGGCGTTGGCAACTTCCAAATAGCCGCCGGGATTATCTCTTAAGTCCAACACGATGCCTTTGTTATCGTAAAACATCGCCTTAACGGCTTCTTGATAAAAAAGATACGGCGCGGTTTCGTTAAAGTTGTATAAGTGCAAATAGAGTATTTTTTCCCGAGAGCCGGGCTTTAATTCAATTTCTTTCGACTCCAGCGTGGGGATTTGAATTATATCGCGGATTATCGCAAAATCTTTCGGCTGCTCCCAGCCGTTTCTAAAAATCGTCAAAATAACCTTTGTTTTGGGCTCCCCTCTTATTAATTTAACGGCGTCTTCGGTTGTAAACCCAACGGTTATGGTGTCGTTAATTTTTAATATTTCATCTCCCGCTCTGATTCCCGCTTTATCGGCCGGAGTGTCTTTGAGCGGAGACACTATTATTAATTGTTCGTTTTTTATGGCAAGAGTTTCTGCGGGGAGTTATGATTTAAACCGCTGGTTACATGGAGGATATGAAACAGACATAGTAACTGTGATATATGGTTCTCCAGGTTGCGGAAAAACAAATTTCTGTATGCTTGCTGCTGTTTCACAGGCAAAGAAGGGTAACAAGGTACTTTTCATAGATACTGAAGGAGGTTTTAGTTCCGAGAGGGTTAAGCAGCTCGCACCTGAGAATTATAATGAAGTTCTTAAGAATATTCTTCTTTTGAATCCAACCTCTTTTGAGGAGCAGAAGCAAGTTTTTAAGAAACTTTCAGAATATCTTAAAGATGAAGTCTCACTTATAGTAGTAGATGGAATGACTATATTATACAGACTTGATTTTGGAGAAGCTAGAGATAAAGACAAAGAAGCCATAATAAAAATAAATACACAACTCGCAGATCAAATGAAGACTCTTGCAGAGATAGCAAGGAAACGGGGCATTCCGGTGCTTGTAACGAACCAAGTGTATAACTGGCAGGAAGAAAGGAAGATGGTTGGGGGAGATATTCTGCATTATTGGGGAAAATGTCTAATAGAAGTATCAAATGAAAAGGGGAAGAGGATTGCATATCTAAGAAAGCATAGAAGCTTACCCGAAGAGTCATTTCCATTCATTATAGTTGATT
Source organism: archaeon (assembly GCA_027348755.1). Lineage (GTDB taxonomy): Archaea > Nanobdellota > Nanobdellia > Pacearchaeales > GW2011-AR1 > DAIEOU01. The sequence continues at coordinate 6,930 of DAIEOU010000008.1, read as the reverse complement.
CAGGTATAAAGAAAAGAGGCTGGATTTAACAAACGTTAAATATCTTTGATTTCTTGTCAATATATGAAATACTTAGAGATAGTAGAATTATATGATAGACTTGCTGGCACAACAAAGAGACTAGAGAAAGCGGAGATATTGGCAGATTTCATGAGGTTACACGCAAAATTTGGAACAGATACATCGTGGTTGTATCTTCTTCTTGGAAGAGTTTTTCCAGAGTATGACACTAGGGAAACAGGTATCTCCAGGCAGCTTGCGTTGAAGGCAATAGCCTATGCTTCAGGAGAAAATGAATTTAAGGTTCAGAAATTCTTCACAAGCGAAGGAGATCTTGGAGAAGTGGCTGAAAAATTTATATCGGGTAGTAAGCAAAAGTCTCTCTTTGAAAAAGAAGAGCTGAAAGCAATGGATGTTATAGAGACTTTAAGAAAAATATCAGAAATAGAAGGAAAGGGTGCTGTAGAAAGAAAACTTGATATGATAAAAGGCTTGTATTCAAGAGCAAGCAGCCGAGAAGCGCTTTATATCACTCGAACGTTGGTTTCAGATCTTAGAATAGGGATTGCTTCTGCTCTTGTTCTTGATGCTATTGCCAGAACTTTTTTTGAAAATGATGCATCAGCTAGGGCACTTCTTGAAGAAAAATATCTCATGTCTAATGATATAGCCTTAATTGCAGGTTGTACAAGCGTTGAAAAATTAAGTAAGATAACCTTGCAACCAGGGAAACCTTCTCAAGTTATGCTTGCTGTAAAAGTAGCAGACATAAACGAGGCATTTGAGAGCTGTGGGAAACCAGCAGCGTTTGAGCAGAAGTATGATGGTTTTAGAATGCTAATACATAATGCTCAAGGAGAGATATCTTTATTCACAAGGAAATTAGAGAATGTTACTTCTCAGTTTCCAGATGTTGTTGAGGCTATACAAAAGAACGTATATGGGAAGAGTTTTATAATTGACTCAGAGGTTGTTGGGTACGAACCAAAGACAAGAAAATATAGGCCATTTGAAGCAATAAGTCAGAGGATAAGAAGAAAATATAGCATTTCCGAGCTACAGAAAGAGCTTCCTGTTGAGATTAACGTGTTTGATGTTCTCTATTATAATGGAAAGAGTACGATGGAACTTCCGTTTCAAGAGAGGCGAAAACTAGTAGAGAAAATAGTTACGACTAAGCCTTTCATCATAAGACCAGCTATACAAATTGTTACAGAAAGCGAGAAAGAAGCAGAATCTTTCTATCATGAAGCTTTAGACATAGGTGAAGAAGGGGTAATGATAAAGAGGCTTGATGCGCCTTATAGGTTTGGAAGATATGTAGGTTACATGGCAAAACTTAAGCCTGCAACAAATGATTTTGACCTTGTAATTGTTGGAGCTGAGCATGGAACTGGAAAAAGAGCTGGCTGGCTTACTAGTTATATAGTCGCGTGTCGTGATGGCGATAAATTTGTAGAAGTTGGTCGTGTCTCTTCGGGACTCAAGGAGAAAGAGGAAGAAGGGATGACTTATGAGGAGATGACTAAACTTCTGAGAAAAATTAAGATATCCGAAGAAGAAGGGATAATAAGGGTCGAGCCTAAGCTAGTTGTTTCAGTAACGTATCAAAATATACAGCCTAGTCCAGCTTATACTTCAGGATATGCATTAAGATTCCCGAGAATAACTGCTTATAGACCTGATAGAAGCACAGAGGATATAGCTTCATTAGAAGACATGAAGAAGGTCTTTAAAAAGGATAAATAGTGTTTCCGACGGAAGAAAAGCTTTATAAATAGGCTCCTTTTTAAATAGGTAACATGGCAACGTCAGACCTCAAAGTACAGAACATTGTCGCCACGACTTCTCTTGGTAAGGAAATTTCGCTCACAAAACTTGCTAGAAGTCAGAGCAATACAGAGTACAATCCAGAACAGTTTCCAGGCCTCGTATTAAGAATAGATAAACCAAAATCAGCAGTCCTAGTTTTTTCTTCCGGGAACCTTGTGTGCACTGGTACTAAATCAGTCGCGCAGGTTAAAGAGGTGATTGAGGCTGTCATAAAACAGATAGCCAAGATTGGGGTGCGGATTACGGACAAGCCAAAGATAACGGTGCAAAACATCGTTGCTTCTGGAAGTATTGACTTGAATCTTAACCTCAATCTTCTAGCTTTGCAGCTTGAGAATACTGAATATGAGCCAGAACAGTTTCCAGGCCTCGTATACAAGCTTGTTGAACCTACAGCAACATTCCTTCTTTTCTCAAACGGAAAGCTTGTTTGCACAGGAACAAAGAATAAGGAACAGCTTGACGATGCAATGGTGCAGCTAAATAGGAACATAAAAGCTGCTATAAAAGATAACAAGTAAATTCTATCTTTTTCTACTATTCCAAATAAACCTTCCTAATACATATATCATAAATCCGCTCATTAAGTATACTCCCGGAGAATCGTATTTGAACATGTCTGGAAATTTATTTTCCATATTCATAAATAATGCCAAATATAGAATTAGAAATCCAATAAAAATAAGTCCTACCCACGCTCCTTGATATTTTATTTTAGTTAATTCCAAGAACAAGTATGATACTAACAATATACTAAGATATAATCCTGCTAATAAATATAATCCTGAAGGAAAAATGGTTTTGTCAGTTATTAAAGCGAGAGCAATAAAAACTGCAAGTGCCGTAAATATTCCACTAGTCTTTTCAAAATACTCTTGGACATCGTTATACTTTATAGACATCACTTCTTGCTTTTCAAATCAGAAATACCTAGAAGAATGAAAAGGGCTCCGAGGCCTATAACAAACCAAAATACTGCGCCTTTGAAGAATGTGCCTGCTGCAGACCAAAAGTTCCAGTCTCCCCAGCTTTGGGAATAGAAAGCTACTGTTATTCCAACTACTACTAGCAAGAGTCCCAGAAGCAATTCAGACCATTTATCCATTACTCTCATATTCCGAAGAGGTATATAAATATTGTTTTAGCAGAGAATAATCTTAGTTCAAACAGAATTGAAGTTATCAGCCTGTTTATATACATGTTTTATCTAAGCAAGGTATGGCACAAAGCTACATAATGCTTGATGTGAACGATGAAAGAGCAGAAGCAGTTGCAGAGGTAATAGGAAATAAGACATGCAAGAAAATAATACAAGCTCTCTCAGAATCAGAGTTTAGTGAAGCTGAGCTTAGTAAGAAACTTGGAAGTCCTGCAAATACTGTAAATTACAATGTGAAAAAGCTTGTCGAGGCAGGGCTCATAGAGAAATCTAAACAATTCTGGAGTGTAAAGGGAAAGAAAGTTCCTACTTACAGGATTTCAAACAAGAAGATAATAATATCTCCTAAACCAATGACTAAGGGAATATTACCTGCAGCTATATTGACTGGATTGGCTACAGTTGGAATAAAGCTTTTCTTTAACTCTGGAGTTTCTGAGAATCAGACAACCTATGTAGCAGCAGACAGCGCATTGAAAATGGCTGCTCCTACTGCTTTGAGATATGCTGGAGAATCGGCAGGCGCCTCGGTAGGAGCTTCTGCTTCTGGGGCAATAATTTCTTCTTCAGCAGTAGGTCCATGGGCATGGTTTCTTCTTGGAGCATGGGGTGCATTGTTGATATTTGTTATATATAGCACATGGAGGAGAGAATGATAAAAGACATGAAAGGAGGTAACATGATAAATAACAAAATAAACAGCAAGATATTATACACTATACTTGTATTAGGAGTTTTAGTTGCAGGATGGTATATACTTGATTCAAACAGTCCTATTGTCTCGGCTCAAGGAAGTGCTTCAATGAAAGTACAACCTGATCAGGCTTCAGTATATGTCTCTATAGAGGCGCATAATACTACTGCCCAAGCAGCCCAGACAACTAATAACTTGATAAGAGACTCAGTTGTTGCAGCATTGCTTAAATCTGGAGTGTCAAATAGCAGTATACAATTCCAGCAGTACAGCATATATCCTGAATATAACTGGGATAATGGAAGACAAACACAAAAAGGATTTGTGGCTACACAAACACTGGTTGTAAACAGCAGTGACTTTTCAACAATTCCTGGAATGGTTGATAGCATAGTAGCTTCAGGAGGTTTAGTTTCAAGCATACAGTTCGAGCTTTCACAGCAGAAACAGAATTATTACAAAGCTCAGGCACTTGAATCTGCAGGAAAGGATGCAGAGACAAAAGCTTCTGCAACTGCCGGAGGACTTGGAAAGAGCATTGGAAGACTAGTCTCTGTACAAACTCAGGATTTCAATTATCCTGGGCCAATATTGTACTATGCTAGAGCTGACAGCGCTTCAGGAGTTACAAACTCTGCCGAGATTGCTTCAGTAAAACAAGCTGCTTCAAATATATCCCCGCAAGATATTGAAGTTAGTGCAAACATCCAGGTAGAATACAAGTTAAACTGGTTTTAATAAGCCAGAATTTTATTTTTAATCTATTAATTTTTGATATACGCTTGGTCTCCAGAGCATAGGGTTTTTACTTTCAATTTCTGCTTTTCTTGCTTTTTCTGTTAAATCTGAATTTATGTTAAATATTTGTGTAGGGCATTGGTTTAGTGTTGATGCAGTATACACCAGGCCTCTTGTTTTCAATGATTTAGAAAGTGAGAGCAGCATGTCATATTCTGTTCTGTAAGCCTTAGCAGATTTGGTAGCCCAGCCGCTAGCTAATGCGTTTGACATATATACTGAGTCTAATGATTCAGCAGGATATGCAGATGAAGCCTTGATTATATCTATAGGCTCAAGCACTTCAATGACCTCTATTTTATTTCTTATATTCTCTAACCTTTTACGCCTGAAATAGCCATTTCTTGAAAAAACGTTCTGAGGGTTTTCTCTGTTCCATTCAAAATTAAAGACTTCATCTATATCTCCAGATTTTATAGCAGCTATCCTATGTTTTATAAGTTCTATTTGAGCCGGATTTATATCAGCGACAATTACTGAGTCTGCAAATTCTGCCAAGGCCAAAGCTTGATCTCCAGAGCCTCCTATGGCAAGTATTTTATCTGTATGTTGCGGATTTAACCCAGCGACTATAGCTTCAAGAGATTCGTTTGTTAACCTATATTCTACATTGCTTGAATCTAAATACTGCATAAAAATTTCTTCAGAGAATAGTATATAAATATATGTCAGTTTCAGTCATAATGTTGACTAAAAAACAGATTGCTGATTTAAGAGAGAGACTTCAGGAGTTTCAGAATCCTCTTTTCTTATATGACAATGATGCTGACGGGCTATGCAGTTTTCTTCTGCTTAGAAGGTGGCTTGGTCGAGGCTCTGGAGCGGCTATAAGAAGCTACCCTGAACTTGATGAGAGTTATGCAAAAAAGGCTGCTGAGCTAAATTCTGATGCAATAGTTGTTCTTGATAAGCCAGTTCTCTCTCAAGAATTTATTGATTATGTGCATTCTATGAGCTTGCCTTTTGTTTGGATAGACCATCATGATGTGGGGCTTCCGAATATATATCCAGATATGACTGTTTACAATCCTGCATTGAACGAGGGTGTGAACAAGAGTAACGAACCCGTGACTTACATATGCTATTCAATAACTGAAAGAAAAGAAGACATTTGGATAGCTATTGCAGGATGTATATCTGACCATTATCTTCCTGACTTTCATAAAGATTTCAAAAAGAAATATCCGGAGCTATGGGGGAAAGTGAAAAAGCCTTTTGATGCATATTTTGGAACTGAGATTGGCAATATAGCTATGGCTTTGAACTTCGGAATTAAGGATAAAACTGGAAATATACAAAACATGCAGAACTATCTGTTAAAATGCAAGGATCCAGCTGATGTATTATCAGAAAATGAAGAGAATTCACAGTTCAGACAGAATGTTTCAAGGCTCAAAGGAAAATTTGACTCTCTTTTCGCTGAAGCAACACAAGATACTTCCGGAAATATTATTTTCTTTGAATATGGGGGAGATACAAGCATGAGTACAGAGTTATCTAATGCACTTTCACATAAATATCCTGAAAAATATATAATAGTTATATATAGAAAAGAAGGAATTGCGAGTGTATCTATAAGGGGGAAGAATGTTAAAAGCATGCTATCTAGCATAATTCCAAAAATTGAAAACAGCACAGGAGGAGGGCATAATGATGCAGTTGGAGCGAGGATACCTCTATCTAAAATAGAAGACTTTAGAAATTTCTTCAGAGAAGCAGTAAGCGAGGGATTTTAAATAGAAATAGCTTAAAGCAATAATGGACAAAATAAAGATAGCAAAGAAAAACTTGTTAAGAAAAAGCAAAGAGTCTGAGGGGGACATTGTAAAGGGGTACGATTTTAACTCTGGAGTAGATTATAATAAAATAATGAAATCGTATGCATCCACGGGATTTCAAGCAACGAATTTCTCAAAAGCAATAAATATAGTGAATGAGATGATTGAAGAGAAAGCAACAATATTCTTAGGATATACCTCAAACATGGTTTCATCAGGTTTGCGCGAGAGCATAAGATATCTTGTAGAGAAAAATAAAATAAACTTTATTGTAAGTACTGCTGGAGGGATAGAAGAAGATATAATAAAATGCCTGGGCAACTTCAGTATAGGAGATTTTAGAGCATCAGGGGCAGAGCTAAGAAAGAAGGGAATAAACCGCATAGGAAATATATTTGTCTCAAACAATCGATACGTTAAATTTGAGGAATTTATGCAGTCTTTTCTTGAAAGATTATATTCAGAACAGAAATCAAGCGGAAAGATAGCAACTCCTAGCGATATAATATGGGAACTTGGAAAATCAATAGGGAATAAGGAAAGTATATACTATTGGGCATGGAAAAATAAGATACGCGTTTTCTGTCCAGCTATAACTGATGGAGCTATAGGAGACAACATTTATTTCTTCAAGCACAAGCATCCAGATTTCATAATTGATATAGCAG
>DAIEOU010000089.1 GCA_027348755.1 archaeon | reverse complement strand
CTTTTGTTTAGCATTACACTTACAAAGTCTACGCAAATATTAAGAGTAAAACAAAAGATAAACGATTTGCATGAGGAAGAGAGAATAATAAACGATTTAATAAAAGTGGTGCAGAAGCAAGCATTCAAGGATAAGACAATCTCTATGGAAGAGTACCAGGCAGCAATAGAGCATTATGAGAAGAGACTTGCAGATGTAATAGAAGATGTAATAAGCCTTGAGACTCAGAGGATACACTGGCTTGGGCTTACTGGAAAGAGTAAGAGATTAAAGACAGAAAGGCAGAGAGTAGTTGAACTAATAAAAGAAATACAGACAGATTATCTAAAGAAGAGAAATATAGAGACTAAATCATATGAGCTAAGGCTTAAGAGCTATAATAAGAAGATAAGTGAGATAGACGAGGCCATAGCAAATCTTGAAGCACAGCAAGCATTGAAGAAAATGAGGTTGTCTGACTAATGAAAAAAACATTAATTTTAGTCGTATTTTTTATATTTGTATTGCACTCAGTAAGTGCCTTTACTCCTACTAACGCTTCAATTGCTGCCGAATTGAATATAACTTCAGCACAAGCATGTGTTGATAATCTAAAAGCTCTAAACATAAGCATTTCAAGGGCAAACGATTCTTTGACCTCTGCGGAACAGCAGTATTCAGCGCAGTTCGCATTGGAAAAAAGTGGAGGATATGCAGATTATTCACTTGTTACGCAGTATAGCGAGCAGACATGCAATGTGAGAGATGTTGCAATAAAGGCTACTGATGAGCTAACAATATTTATGCAGACTTACAATCAGGCAGCAGGGCAGCTTAACCTTTCCTCAATGGACAGCACGTATAATTCTATAATGGAAGCTTATAAGCAACAAAGATTTGAAGATACAATATCTCTTATAAATCAGGGATATAATGTGTTATCACAGACAGAAGCACAACAGACTCAGATAAACTTATTTTATCAAAGCACTACGCAAAATATAGGTTCATTTTTTATAAAAAGTTGGAAAATAATAGTTATAGTTTTGGCTGTTTTAATAGCACTTTCACTTTTATTTTGGAGAAGCGTAAAAATATGGGCTATAAAGAGAAAACTGAGTGAGCTTAAGTTAAGAAAGAATTCCATAACTGGATTAATAAAGAAAACTCAGTTAGATTATTTCAAATCAAAGAAAATAGGAGAGTTAGAGTTTAATGTAAAGATGGAGACATTTAAGAATCTCATAAGGGACATAGACAGACAAGTTCCTTTATACTCTGAACAGCTTGCAAAAATGGAGAGGGCTAAAAAGGTATATAAACAAAAATAAAGCTAAAATAGGGTATGGTAAACATAAGAGGTAAAAAATCTAAGGTGATTAAGGCAAAAATGGAAGGTAAAGAGGATAAGAATGCTGAATATATGCGTATAGGAATACCCGGATTTGATTCTCTTTTTGAAAAAGGGTATGGAGTTCCTCAAGGTTCTGCAGTGCTTATAGAAGGAGGTCCAGGATCTGGAAAGACCAATTTCTGCTTAGCAACAGTAAACAGCCTATGTAAAAAAGGAATAAAATGTCTCTATATGAGTTTTGAGGAACCTGAAGAGCAGCTTCTAGATCATATGAGGAACTTTGACTGGCCTGCAGATAGTTATGTAAAGAAAGGTCTTCTTAAGGTCCAGAGATTTAATGCATTAGACGTTTCAAGGAGTGTTGAGGCTCTGTTGAGTGAGGCTAAGAAGGAACTTTTGATAGAAGTGGATCCAGTTCTTTTTCCTACAGATTTCAAGCCAGGATTTGTTGTGATAGACTCACTTTCATCCATAGCTTCAGCATTTTCAGGACAAGAAAGTAGATTTAGAATATATATGGAACAGCTTTTTAGGTACCTTGAGAAAAATAAAATAACTAACTTTCTTATAAGAGAGGTAGCGACTCCTACGCACATAGGTGCAACATACAAAGAAGAAGGCGAAGCAGTATCTTTCTTGTCTGATGGAATAATTGTAATATATAATGTAATATATGATGCGGGAAGAAGGGCGTCTGCTTTAGAGATACTTAAAATGAGAGGAGTAGCTTTCAAGAAAAAGATAGTCGAGATGGAAATAATAAACAAAAAGGGTGTTGTAATAAGGCCTAACAAAATACTTAGAAGAGAAAAGAGGAAAGGATTTAGCCTTACTTAAAATGAGAAACAGTATCCTAATAGTCTTACTTTCGGGGCTTACACTATTCTCAGGATTCTTGTTTTTTTCATCTATAATTCGATGACACTTTCCATCCCGGAGCGCATCATGTCCATCATGTCTACTTTTGAATCCAAGTTACCTGCAGACTTATTGAAAACCTTCCGCAGCTTGAAAACCCCGTTCATGATCCAGCAA
>DAIEOU010000088.1 GCA_027348755.1 archaeon | reverse complement strand
TTATTATCCATCTTACCGCTTTCTGATCCTTATCCTTGAACATAGGAATGCGGCCTGCAGCTATGTAAACAACTCCAGCTAGTATGAGGAATATAAGAAATACCTCAAACACATACGAATAAGAGTACGCTCCGAACAATGCAACAAGAATAGGTTGGAACAAATCAACTACAGTTTGAACAAGATCTTGACTTGCAAACCTCATTGATGGAAAATAATATGCAGAAACAAGGTTAGAAGCAAATAAAACAGAAGAGGCAATCAAAGCAGCAAAAAAGCCCTTTTTCATCTTGTTTCTATATTATATTCAGTTTATAAAATGCTCGTTAAAGCTTAAGAATTGCTTTAACTTTTCTCTGGTAGTCCTTCTTTCTTCTTTCAGCCTCAGCTGCATCAATAATCCCACCTGCAACAAGCGTAGGCAACTCTGCAATTCTCTTCTTATATGCATCTATTGCATCTTGCTTACTTGTAGCTCCAGCCTTATCAATGTTCCATTTGAGCCTTATTCTTTGTACAGTTCCATCAAGCCAAAGCATCACGAAAGCAAGCAAAGCAGTGATAAGATATATCCAAGTGTATCCAGATGTATTATTAACATCGCTAAGAAGGTATATTACTACGAATATAACTCCAAAGAATATCCAAGCAAGTTTTCTTAAGAACTGGCTGGAAGATTTTAGTTTGACTTCTACAAAAGTGAAGTATATTATGAATGGAACACCAGCAGACAATACTATGCCTAAAGCCTGATAAGGAAGGAATATTGCACTTATTGCATTAGCTGGAAGTGCCCTTACTGAAAGAACTGAAACTGCAATTGATAGAACAACCTGCACCCACGTATAACTTGAGAAAAAGTCTATACTGTCTACAATTGTATAAACAAGTGCAAATATGATTACTGCTAAGAGAAACTGCACAGTAAGGAAAGTGCTTGAGCTCATTCCAGTTACAGAAGCAGATCCGAACAATGCTTCAGATATAGGCTGGAAACCATTAACTATAGCTGCTATAACATCAGCAACGTTCTGTATGAAACTGCTCACAGCAGAACCTGCAGAACCCGCAGCACTTACAACAGATACTGACATAAGAGAAACAAATGAAGAAGCAAGCAATATATTTCTAAATTTCATTTTAACCCTTGAACTTGCTTATCTGCTCCTGAAGCGAGTCTATCCTTCTCTGTAACTTCTTTACAGTCTCCTCATCTGCTGTAGTCTGCTCATCTCTTAGCTTCTCTATCTTTGCAACAAGTTCTGTAACCACAAGCTGATCAGTAGCGCTGAGCTTTCCTTTAGCATTAACCAGAGCAAGCTTCATGAATATGAACCTCTCGAATAGAAGCATAAGCAATATGAGAAGAAGTATTCCTATGAACATATACTGAGTTACAGTATCTATTGAAGTAACGTCTGCATATAAGAACTTGTAAAGCATTATGAAGAAGAAAACAACCCAAAGGGTCTTATTCACAAATATTCCTTTTCCATTTTCATATGCCTTCTTGCTTATTGCTGCAATTAAGAAGAATGGAATTATTCCTGTTATTACTATTCCAAGAGCATCATACGAGACCAAGAGGGCATTAAGCTCTGAAGGAGTTATTGCAAATGTTGATAGATAGGCAACTATAAGAGTTACTCCGAGCCTTATCCATGCATTATCCTCAAAGAAAGGAAGATAGGGAGTTATACCATATATTACTAACGCAACAAGAGCGAATATTAGGAATTGAAGAAATGTCGCATTTGCAGGATTTGCTATTGAAAGAAAACCAAAATTTATATGAGTTCCCGAATATATTGAGTTGATAAGCGAGCTTCCAACAGTCTCAGCGCTCACAAAGCTGGCAAAAATGCCTATAATGAGAATAGAAAGAACAAAAAGCCCTACTTTTTTCATATCCACTTTATAGTAACGCTCTTTATAAATATTTTGACAATCGAGGGAGAATAGTAATTATTAAAAGTCAGAGTATTTTATCACTTTAATGAAAGGAATACTCGTTACTAGTTTTGTTATGTGCTTGTTGCTACTTCCTACATTTGTTCATGCTTCAACAAGCGCTCAGGATATAATATCTCAACAAACTGGCATCTCTCAAAATACTCTCAATAACCTACCTCAAACACCTCAACAGGCTCAGGATATGTTTCTAAAACAAGCTTGGGGAGAAATAATAGCAAACAACAAGTATCTAGGCCCTGTAGACAGATTCTTTTCGTCAGTATCTATGGTGTTTGTTATTCTTTTTGGAGAAGGATATTCTCTTTCTCCTACATTGCTAGGAGTGATAATACTCTGGGCATATGTTGCAATGGAATCAACAATAATACTTAACGGTATTGGAGCAATGAATCCTTGGATTAATAGAGGTTTATCTATAGCCTTAAGCATA
>DAIEOU010000087.1 GCA_027348755.1 archaeon | reverse complement strand
ACTTAAGGAGCTTGTATATTCTGAAGCCCATAAGGTTGGAAGAAAGATAAAAATAATTGGGATAAAAAAAGCAGGTAATATAGGGGTTAGAGAATATAGATATAGAGTTGATATAAAAATGTTAAATTAGCTCTTAAATCTGCGTTTCTGCTTTTACTGCTGTAGGGGCTTCTCCGCCATGCCATGTAAATCTGGGTCTTACTCTTACTGGATATATTCTCTCAGAATTGTCATCGAGTATTATTGCTGAGCCCTTGAGGGCTGGAAGATCGTCCATATACTGCCTTATACTGTTAAGAAGATAAGACTGCATTATTTCATTAAGAGCTTCCATATCTGGCTTTGCTGTTACTCTATGTGCTATAACAATGTCTGATTGAGTCATAACGTCTTTATGTATTTGTCCTGGCTGTTGTGTTGCAAGCACTACTGATAGTCCTGGTTGTCTGCCTTCACGCAGAAGTTGTATTAGAGCATCTGTTGCTGGTGTCTTCCCATCTTTTGGAAGAAACTCGTGTGCTTCATCTATAAATATCCATACCAAAGGCTCCTGCTTATGGCTGCTATATGATAGATACTGTGCTCCGCGAGTTATGGAATCAAGCTCTTCTTGTTTTCTTGCAGTCATTCTTTGATTGAAAAGTTTTCTTGTTATTAGACTTATTACTAAAGCTCTAATGTTGAACGCTCCTATTGAACTGTATATAGATACATCAAGAACTGTTGTAGTTCCAGGAGTTATCAAGTCAGATACTTCTGTTCCTGCTTCGGATGTAGAAAATATTCCCCAGGTGTTTGCAGCACTGAAAAGACCTAGAACAATGTTTTTTGTTTCTTGATCTACGTTTTTGTCTGTTGAGATGTCGTTTTTTATGTCATCTATTGTATACCATGTTCTCTTTGATTTTAACTCCGATATGTGCTGTTCAATCAAAACGCCTGCAAGGCTTGTCATTTGAAGATTGAATATGCTTAACCAGTCCTCAGCTTCTAGCTCTGACGCCTGCAATGCGAATGTTGAATCTACTGGGATGTTCTTGTCTTTATACTCTTGGGCTTTCCCAAATGGGACGAATACGCGTGCCGGAAGAGATTTTGTTTCAAGTTCCCATTCGTCAAGAAGAGCTTTGTCTTTTTCGTTCTTATATTTCATAGTCCAGAATATTCCCATTGTGTCGAATATAAGTGATGCAATGTTTTTTGAGCTCTCATCAGCAAGATTCGCTATTTCTTCGGCTATTACTCCTAAAGTATATGACTTTCCAGATCCTCTTTTTCCTGCAATCATTACTACATGGCTACGAACAATGTCCATCCAGAGTTTGTTTGAAAGGGATGTGTATGCACCCATTTTGACGTAGCCCTTTCCAAGATATATCAGCCCTTTATCCCCGAATATTTTCTTGTCTCCTGCATCTCTTCCAAGTATTATATCATAAGCCATGCTCTAATAAAGAACGGGCGTTTTATTAATCCTTCTTTCATAAGGTTTATAACTCTTGTTTAATAAATATAAATATGACTTTTAATTTACCAAAACTTTCTTATGCTTATGATTTTTTGGAACCTGTGATAGATAAACAGACAATGGAGATTCATTATACAAAGCATCATCAGGCTTACATAGACAATCTTAACAAGGCTCTCGAAGCTTTTCCAGAGTTGCAGAAAAAGAGCGTTAATGAACTTCTTGCCGGAAATCTTTCAATTGTTCCAGATTCTATAAAAACGGCTGTAAGAAACAATGCTGGAGGGCATGCAAACCATAGTCTATTCTGGGAGCTGCTTACGAGCAATAAAGGCGATAACGAACAAAAAGGTAAAGTTATTGAAGCAATAAAGAAGAAATTTGGAAGCTTTGATTCTTTCAAGGCCGCTTTTTCAGATGCAGCTATGAAGAGGTTTGGTAGCGGATGGGCTTGGCTTGTTCTAAGCAATGGAGAACTGGAGATAATAAGCACTGCCAATCAGGATAGCCCAATAATGGAAGGCAAGAAGCCCGTGCTCGGCCTTGATGTATGGGAACATGCATATTATCTTAAATACCAGAACAGAAGAAAAGAGTATGTTGACTCGTTCTGGAGCATAGTTAACTGGAAGAAAGTTGATGAAATATATTCTGCTAAGTAGTTTTATATATTAATGTCTCTTCGGTAAATCATGCTAAGCCAGATAGGGCTGATAATAATAATCATAGCATGGATATTTCAGGTTCTGAGCTTGAGGAATGGCAAAAATGCGCTTAGCGATAAATTCGTCATGATATATTCTGCAGGTCTTGTTTTTCTTATTGTAGATGGATTTGTTTCGGGACTTGAATCACTTGCTTTCCTTAATCTCGTTGTGCTTTTGATTGCAGGAATAATATATTTCTGGATGGATTAGTTCTTTAGATACTCTATTTCTTCATCAGTGAGCTTTAGAGAGCGTTGTACTGAACCTCTCTTAAGTATCACCTTAA
>DAIEOU010000086.1 GCA_027348755.1 archaeon | reverse complement strand
TCTTTCTTATCTGATATGAAAAATCGTGCATTTGAATCGGTATAGCGAGGTTTTATGCTAAGTTTTGAGGATATTTTCTTAACCTTCTCTGAATCTCCAGAGAGAAGGAGTTTTACCTTTATGTTTGTCTTTGACAACTTCTCTAGAGCAGGAACAAGCACTCTGCTTTTGTCTTCGAAATCAGATACTGAAGTACAAAGCATTATTTCTTTCTCTGCACTTTCAACTAGTTCACGAAGTCTTGTAACTATATTTGCACGCCCCTTAAGTGAACCAGTTATGTCTGCAGATCTTATTGGAGATATTCCAGCATTATGAAGCTGCTGTAACTCAACATATTCTTGCGTTTCTTTTAAAGTTGAGAGAGACTTAACACGTTCCTGGGCTTCTTGCATCGTTTCGTTTTTCATCTTTTCTATTACTTCTACAGGTTTAACTGAGATATATTTGACTGGCTTTCCGATCTTAGTTATTGCAAAACCTCTCTTTTCGAGGGATTCAAGAACATCGTATGTCCTACTTCTAGGAACTCCAGAAAGGTCGGCCACTTCCTTTGCAGAAGCTATTCCTTTTGAAAGGAGCGCAAGCCAAACTTTTGTTTCATATATATTAAGGTTAAAGTATTCCTTTATTCTCTTTACAAGCTCTGGCTTAATTATCATGATTCAGTGATAAATAAGAGGTATATAAATCTTTGGTTGTGTATCCATTATATAGTTACAACAAAACCTGAACTAAGTTAGAGTAAAAACTGAAGAGCTAAGCCTAATAGACAGCCGAGAGTTATGAAAGGCATAGCAGGATAAAACTTTCCTTTCTCAGAGTTATACAATAGAGCACCTAGGCCTATGAATGCGCCTATTGTAACGAACAATGCAGGAACAAGGCCTCTTGAGTACAGAACTACCCCTGACATTATTATAGGGAATACTACGTCTCCTCCTCCAAGCATTGCAAGAGAAATCTTTATTTTCTTTTTTGCAGATTTTGTCTTTGCATTTGCAAATGCTCTTCTCTGAGAACTTGTTAAATATGGGACTAAAAAGCCAGTGAATATCTTTACTTTTTTTATTTGATACTTTGCCATTTTTTGCATGAATCCGGCTTTCCATACTGCATACATATCATACAGAGATATAATTATTAGAAGTGCGACTGCTGAATAAATAGACAAAACAGGAATGAATATTGCAGCTATTCCTGGATAAACAAAGAGTTCTGAGAGGTTGTGAATAATTATATTTCTCTTTATTATTTTGTAATATGCTATGACTAATGCAGCTATAAAAGATAGTATCAAAATACCAGGTATAAAGCTGAATAGTGCGTTGAGTGTTATAATCAGTGCAAGAGTCACTACGACAAAGAACCATATGCGCATGACAATTTCTGCCCTGAGTTTCATTAAACCTAAAATAAGAAGTATTGCAATTATTAAAGAAATTATAAGTTGAAACACAACTGAGAATGGATCTTGATTGCTTGAGAAAGATAATCCTAAGGGTATAACATTTCCTGAGTGAGAATAGAAAGATGCAACATAAAGTCCTATAAACTGTGCTGCAACAAACATGCAGAGTATTATAATAGTAACCTTCAGAGAATGCTTCATATCACTTCAACCTTATTGTCTCTAGATTTCTAGGGACTATTGTCTCTACATGATTCATCTTGTATAATGTTGAAGCAAGGTCGAGGCATTTTGATACCTCTCCGTGATTGAGTATTATTTTCTTTGGTCTTGGGTTCATTCTTGCTACATATTGCAGAAGTTCATTTCTTCCAGAGTGAGCAGAGAGACCATAAAGTGTCTCAACCCGCATATTGACTTTAACTAACTCACCATCAACAATAACTTCTTTGTTACCTTCCTTAACTTGCCTTCCAAGTGAGCCTATGGCTTGATAGCAAGCGAATACAATCATATTGTTAGGGTTGCTTGCTAAATTCTTGAAATATTCTACAGATGCTCCTCCGACAAGCATTCCAGATGTTGCAATTATTATGCAGGGTCCCCCTTCAAGTACCTCTTTTCTCTCTTGAGGACTTCCAACTCTCTTTAAAGATTCTGAAAGGAAAGGATTATTGTCTTGGAATATCTGGGCGCGAACTGATGCGCTTAGAAAATCTGGGTACGCCGTATGTATTGCGTTTATATCCCATATCATTCCGTCTACATAAACTGGAACATTAGGAAGCTCTCCGGTCCTTATTGCTTCTTCAACACGAAGAACAGTTTCTTGAGCGTGCCCCAAACCTAGTTCTGGAAGAAGAATCTTTCCATTATTTGCAAAAACTTCTTTTGCCATTTCTATGAAATGATTCTCAGTTTCTTTTCTTGGAGGAAGAACGTCATCCTTAGAACCATATGTTGACTCAAGAGTTATAGTTTCTACTCTTGGAAAATGATTTACTGCCGGATCTAGAAGCCTTGTCTTTCCATATTTAGTATCTGCGCTGTAAACTAAGTTATGCAAACCATTACCT
>DAIEOU010000085.1 GCA_027348755.1 archaeon | reverse complement strand
CATAAGAAAAAAATAGATGCTAAGAAAAAAGTTTTGTATACAAAGGCTGCTCTCGTCTCATTCACTATACTAGCTATTCTTATAGCTCTTGTTTATCCTGAGATGGTAAACATAATAATAGTTTACACATCACTTGGAGCAAGTCTAAGTCCCTTAGTAATAATATCCTGGCTTTCAAAGAAACCTAGTCTTCTTGCAATGAAACTCTCTTTTGCAATATCTTCTGTAATAACTTTAGTATTAGTTTTTGCATTCAAATATATAAGCCCGGGTCTTGGACTTGTAGCTGTGATTAATGCTTGGGTCGTTTATTACCTTGTTTATTTCTTCGAGAGAGCTTCCAGAGGCCGTACTGTAAAGCGTGCGTAGGAAGAACAACAAAAACGAACATTAACAAAGGCCAAAGAAGACTATAATAAGGCACATTCAATCCCGAAGAATATATCAGATTGATGTTTGCAGAGCGCTGTGTGAATACTATAGTGCTTGCGTAAATGAGAAGGAGAAGTATGCCTGCATAAACTAAAGATTTGCGCGTAGGTTTTTCTTTGTAAGTGAATATAAGAGCAAGGTTTACTGGAAATATATGTAGAATTATTTCTACTATCATACTGAACATGGGTGCAGTGACTAAAGTGCTTGCAATATCCCATGAGGAGACTACTGAAGATAATTTGTCTGCAAAATCTTGCCTGAAAATAAATAGAACTATGACTAGGAGAACAAAAAGCTGTGGAAAGAAACCTATACTTACTACTGCCTTGTTAAGCTGTTCATTGTCTATAAATGTAAATATTAGTAGAAATAACGGAGCTAAATCACAGAACCATATAAAAGAAGTTCCTTGCACTGGAAGAAGCAAATTACGAATTACTACTAACAAAAAGATAATTGCATATGTGACTATAAGCCACATTCGTGTCTGTTTTTTCATTTTCTCAGCTTATTATATACAAAATGGGATTTTATAAATCCCCATATATTGTCTCCGATTTTAGTTCTTGTTATGATTATTGAGAGTGAAACGACCACTACTATGAACATTATATAGAACAAGTCTCTTTGCACCTTAGGTAGCACTGTTTGATAAGAGAACCCAAACATATATCCAACTACAAGAAAAATTCCTATTCCGCCTATAGCTCCTGGAAAGTTATACTTAATAAAATCTTTATATTTTATGTTTAAGGTACCTGCTATAAATGGGGTAATCCAAGATATTGGGCCCATAAACCTCGCGAAGAATATAGCTTTTTTTCCGCTTTTGTGAAATAGAGATTTGACCTTGTTATAATTTTTTATTGAAAAATACTTATTCTCATCTTTAAAGAACCTTTTTATTAACCTGAAACCGTATTTTTTTCCTATAATAAAACTAGAAGTATCTCCTAGAAGGCCTCCGAGTATGCATGATATAGAGACTAGCCAGATATTAAGATATCCTGCACCTGCAAGTATCGCTCCTACAAGAAAAAATATTTCTCCGTATATGAAAAAACTGGTTATTATGAGAGTTTCTGCATAAGAACCGATAAAAAGAATAAAGTAAGAAGCCAGATAATGACTTTCAAGAAAAGATAATAAGTATGAAGTCAGGCTCATTACCATGCCCTCTTTTCAGCGAAATAATCTTTTCTATGGTATATAGCCTTAACAAAGCCTATTGCATTTATTACTGAATACGCTGGGAAGTATATTAGTGTAAATGGCACTAACAGGAGATAGCTCTTTATGTTATATCTGTCTTTATCATCAAAAATTATGTATGGAATGGTAAAGAGAAAGTAAACAGATATGTTCTTTAGCTGTGCATATATGAACAACCAAAGAGGCATCAGAGGTTCCCAGAAATTATGTAATGTTGTTGTCGGGAGTTTGATTATTTGATAGCTTAAATCTGCAATGTTAACTGCACCTGCAAGGCTTATTATAAAGTTTAGAAGGAAGAATACATAAGAAACCATAAATATTATTACTGCAGGTTCCTTGAGATATATCTTGTAATATTTCATAAAACCCTGCATTCCCCCTCCAGACCATCTAAGTTTCTGTTTGTAAAGAGAATGCCATGTATCTGGAACTACAGTTTGATTAGGATAATAACTTTGTTTAACTTCCCATCCAAGCTTGTTAAGCCTTAATGCTGCATCTAAATCCTCTGTAAGACAGTAAGTAGAAAATCCTTCCAAATCGTAAAGGGCTTCTCTTCTGAACGCCATGAAGCCACCCCATAGAAATAAGTTTGAATTCATATTATAAACTGTTTGCATCAAAGAAAGCATATTGTACTCTATTGTCTGCATAAGAGGCAAGAATCCCTTTCTATTAGCAACTTTATATCTCAAACTGACTGCCCCAAGCTTCTTGTTCTCATCAAATCTTGCAATAACATCGTTAACACCATCCTTAGATATTATACAATCAGAGTCTATTATCGAAATTATATCTCCATGAGTCTTCTTGAAAGCGCGATTTATAGAAGCAGCTTT
>DAIEOU010000084.1 GCA_027348755.1 archaeon | reverse complement strand
TTAAGCATGAGTATGGTTCAGAATGAGCAACTGCTAACTAGAACGGATATAAACATACTCAAACTTCTTGTGAACTCAAGAGAGCCTGTTAAGATGGGCGAAATAGTTGAGCATATTGGAAAATATCATCAGAGGGTAAAAGATAGGGTAAAGAGACTAGAAGGAGCGTTCATAATGAAATCTAATAAAAAACATTCAAACAGAGAGAAGCCTTATGAAATAATTCCATCCGAAAAGGCTTTTGTTAAATCACTCATTATTAAGTTCAAATAACTGCCTAACAACAAACATTAAAAACCAGCTATTTGTAGATTTTTTATGGATTTGATGCAGCTTAACAAGGAAAGAAAGCATATATCTGAGATATCTTCTAAGAATGATGGTCAGAAAGTGACTGTTGCAGGATGGATCTATGATCAAAGAGACTTGGGCAAGATAAGATTCATAGTTCTTAGAGATATATCTGGACAGATTCAGGTAACTGCCCTTAAAGACAAGTCATCTAAGGAAATATTCGATGCCATGGCAAAGACTTCAAGAGAAAGTGTTGTGGTAATAACTGGGGAAGTAAAAAAAAGCGACAAGGCTCCTGAAGGAAGAGAAATAATCCCTGAGAGCTTTGAAGTGCTTGCAAATGCGGCTCAGCCTTTGCCAATAGACGTTTCAGACTTCTCAAAGACAGAACTTCCAAAGAGACTCGATTATAGATTTCTTGATCTTCATAGGAGAAGGGCACAGGCAATATTTAAGGTTCAAAGTACTTTGCTTCAGGCATATAGAGAATTTATGGTTTCAAATGAGACTATAGAAGCAAACTTTCCAGCAATTATAGGGAGCAGTAGTGAAGGAGGTACAGAGTTATTCAGCGCTAATTATTTTGAGAAGAAAGCTTTCTTGAGCCAAAGCTGTCAGTTGTACAAACAGATGCTTGCATGTTCAATGGAAAAAGTTTTTGCAGTTTTCACAGTGTGGAGAGCTGAAAAACATAACACTGTGAGACATCTTAATGAAAGTAGGCAGTTTGATTATGAGCAGGCATTTGCTAATGAATTTGTTGTGATGGATGTTCTCGCAAGATGCGTGCAGCACATGGTTAAGAGAGTTGTAGAGTTGAATGCGGAAGAACTCAAGCTTCTCGATGTTAAACTTAATATTCCTGGCGTTAAGTATATTCCATTCTCAGAAGTTGCAGAGATAATGAAGAAGGAAAAAATACATATGGGCGCGGATGACCTCTCTGGAGAAGCTGAAAAGAAGCTTGGAGAGATGTATCCTGACACCATAGTATTTGTACATGATTGGCCTCTTTCTGGAAAGCCATTCTATATAATGCCTAAGGGAGAAAAGTTAAGCTGCGGGTTCGACGCTATATACCAGGGAATGGAAATATCTTCAGGAGGACAGAGAGTTCATTTGCCTGAGCTTCTTACAGAGCGCTTGAAAGCTAAAGGGCTTAATCCTAAGGATTTTACTTCTTACATAGATAGTTTTAGATACGGGGCGCCACCACATGCGGGTTGGGGAATGGGTGTTGAAAGGCTGACAATGCTTATACTTGGGCTTACAAACATAAGAGAAGCAGTGCTCTTCCCAAGAGACAGAGATAGACTGACTCCTTAAGAGTATATTTATATAATCTACTGATTAGAATTAGTTATGCTATTTGCATTGTGTTCGATGCGGCATGAGATAATAGATGGTTGATATTGAAGAGCTTCAATTAGAAGGGTGGGTTCCATTCGGAGCGTACAATGGAGCGAGAGTCTTCGCAAAAGGAGACTCAAGGTTTTTTTATTTTTCTGACTCTAAACCTGGAAAGATGATTTCGGGTTTATCTCCAGATGTTGAGCCTAGAGAGTTTGCTTCTTCAGAGAGAGTGCTTTCTAGACTTGTTTATATGAGCGAAGCTCTAAGGCTGAATGGAGAAGTTCCAAGTATATTGAGCATTCCTATTGTTTCTGACTGGGGTAATGTGCTTAACTATAATGAAATAAATATAGAAACTAGTGAAATGGACAAGAGAAGAAAAGCCACTTTCAATTTAATGCCTGGAGAGCTAAAGTGGGTTTTATGGAAAGCTTATTCATGTAACCCTGAAAGAGTAAGAGAATATAATTCTGGACAAAGAAAATGGATGCAAGACTCGGCATATTATTTAGGAATGAAAACTCTGTGCAGCCCATCTAATAATGATGTTGGCTTTGAATATATATCCAAGGGGGTCTCTTTGGAATATAGGATAAATTTTGCATTGAGGAATCCCGATTGGATGGAAAAAGTATATCCGAGGTTAAACTTGAATTCTGCTAATCTTAACGAGCCTTACACTCTGCCCGAAATAAATTTGACATGTGTTGCTTAGTTATTACTCCTTAGAAGAGAGGCACGTTTATAAACTAAATACGTTCTTTTTTGGTATGATAACAGATGCAGAGAAAGAGAAGATAAGTAAAGAGGTAAAGGGCATACTTGATAGTTTTGCACTCAAATTGTCAAAGGTTAAGATCATCAGTGGTGCAAGGAATGCAAA
>DAIEOU010000083.1 GCA_027348755.1 archaeon | reverse complement strand
TTCGCGGCTTCGGAACTCCAGCGTCCTCATAAGCCTCATCCATACCCCTCAAATAAGCCCTTTCAGGTTTTACATGCAACTCTTCTTTAATTTGTCTAGAAGTCGCAGTCGGATTCTTCCGAATGTAATCTCGAATTAGTTCCCTTCTTTTTTCCAAGACATACATCCACACAAATATCAAAGGATACGGTTGTATTTATAATTCTCTATTAAACTATGTGCCCTTTCTCTGTTTCAAAGCATTCTGTTCTCTCGACAAGGCTAGAATGCGCATTGTCCTTCCACGACGGATACATTTATAAATAAAATGGCATTCAAATGCTTATGCCAGTAAAAAGAGAGGGTTCTTGAGAATCGCCTAAAAAGATGCAACTTGAAGAGAAACTTATAGAGAATCTTGTCGAGCTTCAACGCGTCCATACTCAGCTCGCAGAAAAGTTTGATTCTCTTTCAAAACAGATTTCCTCGCTACTTTCGTTATTCGAAGGAGCTGCACAGAGTTTTGCAAAGAATCCTGTAAATCAATTCTCTGAGAAAGATCAAGAATTCCTTGAGAAGATAGATAGGCTTCTTGATCAGAACAAAACAATAGCAAAGGGACTCACAATGATGGAAGAAAGAATAAGAGATAAAATACATGTTCCTTCATTAGGCGCTCCAGCTATGGAGACTCAGACAGAGCCAAAGGGTCCTGAGACGACAAGCGCTTCAAACAGACCATTGCCAAGATTTTGATATGGAATACGAAGGAAGATTAATATTTCTACGAGAATTCACAAGGGCAGCTATTAATAGAATCCCAAAAAAAACAGAATGGCTAATACCTGATCCTATATCGATTCCAAAGAAGGCTTCTATAATGCAGCCTAAGCCTTTCACTCAGCAAAAATCTGAAAAAAGCAGTTCAATAAAACCAAATTTAAGTCCAAAACTTCCTGCACCTACTCGCATAGTTACAAAACCTGCAATATCTCCTGCCAAACAAGCCAATAAAATCCCGGAAAAACCAGCAGTCATAAAATCAGTTCCGAGAGCAACAGAAAATTCAGGCCCCGTTCTTCCAAAAACAGGTTCAAAACTAATGCAGTTTCTTAAAGATCCTTCAGTCATAGGCCTAGAATGCCCTGGACCTGACAAAAATATAGTTATAAACAGGCAAGGAAGAATACAGCCAGTGCAACTTACCCTTAAAGAGAATGAGATAAAAAGCATTCTAGAAGAAATATCTTCAGAAACTAAGATACCTATAATAAATGGATTGTTCAAAGCAGCATACAAATCATTCATAATAACTGCAGTTATATCTGATTTCGTAGGCACAAGATTTATGATTGAAAAGCGCCCGAGATTGCCCGAAACGGCTATAAAGCGATAAGAACGCATCAGTATATGTCTAATATAAAAGAAGAATACTCCAAAAGAAAGAAAGACATAAAGAAGCATCTTGAAAGTTTTAATAACAAGAATGAAACAGAAAAACTCAAAGAACTTCTTTTCTGTGTACTTACTCCCCAAAGCAACGCCGAGAAATGCTGGGAAGCAGTAAATCTCATACATGAAGCAAAATCAAAATCAGATATTCAGAATATTCTAAAGGGGAGAGCAAGATTTCATAACACTAAATCAGACAGAATATTAAGTGCAATTATAATATGGCCTAGAATAAGTTCTGCACTCAAAACAAAAGACAAAAGAGAATTGAGAAACTGGATAGCTGAAACCATTCCAGGATATGGCTTAAAAGAAGCAGGACATTTTCTTAGGAATATAGGCCATTCTGAAAATAAAATAGCTATACTTGACAGACACATATTAAGAAATCTTAAATCTGAAGGAGTGATAGAAAAAATAGAAATAAAGGGTCATAAAGGGTACATAGACATTGAATCATTTATGCTTAAATTCTCTGATGAAGTGGGAATACCTTCCGACGATTTAGACCTTCTCTTCTGGCATAAAGAGCATGGAAGATACTTCAAATAAACAAGTTTAAATAAAAACTTTCCCTCGAAAAGACATGAAAACATTTGTGATAAGTCTAGGAGGAAGTCTTATAGTCCCGGACGATATAGACTTTAAGTTCATAAATAAGTTCAAAGAATCTATAATAAAACAATCAAAGAAAAACAAATTTGTGATAGTATGCGGAGGTGGAAGTATAGCCAGAAAATATATTGATGCATTGAGACATGAAAGCCTTAGTCCAAAAGAACTTGCTATGGCTGGAATTAGGACAACAAGGATAAATGCCCTGTTCCTTATGCAGATATTCGGCAATAAAGCAAACTCAACTCTCCCGTTAGACATAAAGGCTGTAGAATCTCACCTAAATAAGAGAAATATAGTAATATGTGGTGCATTAAGATTCAGACCAGATTCAACTTCTGACGGAACAGCTGCAAGAATAGCCATGCATTTAGGCTCAAGTTTCATAAACATGACTAATGTAAAAGGCCTGTTCACATCTAACCCTTCAACAAACAAGGATGCAAAGTTTATCCCTAAGATAAGCTGGGCTGAATTCGAAAAAATGGCTCTAGCTCTTAAATTTAAAGCAGGACAGCACTTCGTCTTAGATCAGGAAGCCGCAGTAATAATAAGAAAGCAAAAAATACGGACATATATAATAGGAAAAGACACAAAAGCTCTTCAGAATATAATATCTGAGAAAGAGTTTGTTGGAACAGATATATACGGATAAAATGGAGATAATAAA
>DAIEOU010000082.1 GCA_027348755.1 archaeon | reverse complement strand
AGACTTTGTAAGACAGAAAGTAAGGAACATAAAAGCGCATGAAAACCTTGGACGCATAGCTCCTGATATGCCTAGAACAAAGTCCCTTATAAATGAAATAAAATTTGGAGCTGATTTTGCATTAAAATATCCAAGAAACATGAAAGAAGTTATATGGACAGCTGAGGCATTTGCTGCAAGATTATACATTTATATTAAGGCATTTAAGGAACTCAGAAAAAAGAAGAGCTATGCTGATGGATGGCGTGGAGAAGGCGCTACGGAAAGCACTAAGACATTAGACTGATTGTACTTTTTTATTTTCTCTGAATTCTCTAAGCATTCTCTCGGCTTCTTCAATTGATTTTGCTATGGGCATTGAGGCTACTAGTATTGCACTTAGATATGGGAGTGCTTCTTCTAGAGATTCGTCGGTTTTTATGCCTAAAACAGGGATTCCTTTAGAATAAGCATATCCTAGTTCCCATGCAGTTCCTGCTCCAACATGAAGACCGTCAAGAAGAGCTATGACAATTTCGGATTTTGCAAGACTTTTTGTTATATCCTCTTCAAATATTCTTTTTACATCTTGCATTCCTTCAACTATGCCTGCATCCCTGTGCGGAAGAAATGTTTCAAAACCGAGATTTTTGCACAAAATGTCTATCTCTTCAAGCCTTTTTCTTTCTTCTTCATTTGTGAGCCTCCCGGCAATATAAGCTAGCATCGCATTTTGAGTCTATGAAGATATAAAGAGGTTTCCATCATAAGCATTAAAAACGAGGCCTCTCTGGATGCTATATGAAGATTGCCATAATAAAACTTGGCGCCTTGGGAGATGTTATAAGAACTACTCCTATTGCTGTTGCACTAAAAAAGTACTATCCTAATTCAACAATAACATGGATAACAAAAAAAGAAAGTGCAGCTTTGCTTGAAGGCCATCCTTATGTAGAACAAGTCCTAAGTATTCCCATTGATATAAAAGAAAAATTTGATGTTTTATACAACTTTGATATAGAGAAAGATGCATTAGACATCGCAGAAAAAGTTCAGGCCAAAAAGAAGTATGGTTTCAAAAATGAAGGCGGGTATCCTGCTTCATATAATATTGGCGCTGAATATTACCTAAACACTGTGTTTGATGATCAGCTTAAGAAGGAAAACAAGAAAACATATCAAGAGATGATGTTTGAGGCAGCTGAGATACCTTACTTAAGAGAGCCATGCGTAATAAGCATAAACAGCCAGGACAAACTTTATGCGGAAACATTCGCCCAAAAAAATAAAATTCCTACTGAGAAGCTTATAGGAATACATCTAGGAGCATCAGCAAGATGGCCTTCAAAGATATGGGATATATCGAGAGTGATTGATTTTATCAAACTTGCCAAAAAGAGAGGGTATGCAATAATGCTTTTTGGAGGCTCTTCAGAGCAAGAAAGAATAAAGAAAACTCAGGACGAGCTTTCAAAATCAAAAATAAAAGTTTTCGTGCAAGATCCTGAAACTAACACCAGGCAGTTCGCTGCTTTAGTTGGAATATGTAGATACATGGTATGCTCAGACAGCTTTGCTTTGCATGTTTCTCTTTCTCTTAAAAAGAAGACTGCTGCATTGTTCTTTGTCACAAGTCCCGATGAAGTAGAAGGCTACGGCTTACTTGCGAAAATGGTTGCTCCTAGGCTATATGATTTCTTCCCAGAAAAAAGCGATAAGTATGATTTAGAACTTACAAAAAGCATACCTGCTGCCGATGTGCTTGATGCTTTAGAACACATAAAATAAGAAAATAAAATGGGAGGAACAGAATTCAAATCTAAAATTGACATCCGAGGTATAAATCCATATATTCTAATAACAAAAGAAATTGCTGCGAAAATAAAAATGGGCTGGAAAAGGCCAATGCCTGTTCTTGTAAAGATAAATGAGCTGCCTGAAAAGCATTGGAAAATAAACATGATGCCTGCTGGCAACGGAGATTTCTACCTTTATCTGCATGGAACTTTAAGGAAGGCATCTAATACAAAAGTGGGAGACATTGTTAGAGTTAGAGTGTCTTTTGACAATAAATATCGCGGTGGTCCTATGCATTCAATGCCTGAAAAGTTTGAAGATGCACTTAAAAAAGACAAGAGAGCTTTAGAATCATGGGAAAAGCTAAGTCCAAGTAGAAAGAAAGAGATTCTTAGATATTTTGCAAATATAAAGAGAGATTCGGCGCTTCAGCACAATATTTCTAGGGCGATATCTGTGCTTGGCGGAAATAATGAAAGATTCATGGGCAGAGAATGGAAAGACGGGAAATAAAGGTATAAAAATGGAAGAAACAGATAAGAATATGCAAGAAGAAAAGAAATCTGAGAAAGAGATAAAGATAGGATCAGATAAGATATTCAAATACTCTGTAATAGGAGTGATAGTAATTGCATTTATTATAAGGGTGTATTATTTTTTCCACACTCCGGGACAAACTTTATGGTGGGATGAAGCTGAGTACATGGCCACTGCAAAACATTGGGCATTCGGAGTCCCTTACAATCTTAATCCTCAAAGGCCTCCATTGTTCCAAGCTCTGGCTGCTTTAATATTCGCTCTTGGAGCTGGAGAGAGTGTAATAAAATTCGTCCTAACTCTTCTTCCTTCAGTTGCACTTGTTTATGCAGTTTATCTTCTTGGAAAAGAGATGTATTCTAAAGAAGTAGGGCTTATTGGAGCATTCCTCGCTGCAGTGAGCTGGACATTCTTATTCTGGACTGACCGTGTTCAGCCTGATTTCTTCTCTATGTTCTTCCAGGTTTTGGCTGTATAC
>DAIEOU010000081.1 GCA_027348755.1 archaeon | reverse complement strand
CAAACACGATGTTCTCTCTGCAAAGGCAAATCTTGATATAAATAAGTTAGATGCTCTAGTTCTTGGATTTAATGTTGATATAGATGATGATGTCTCTGTGCCTTCACATGTAAAAATATTCAAGAATGATGTTGTTTATAGGCTTATAGAAGATATAACCAAGTGGAGAGCTAATAGGCAGGCAGAGCTGGATAAGGAAAGAATGATGGCTTTGGCTACAGTGTGCAAAATTGAGGTTCTTCCGCAGTATGTATTCAGAAACAGCAATCCAGCTATATTTGGTGTGCGCGTCCTAGCAGGAAAGATAAGAGTGGGGCTTCCATTAATATCCGATACTGGGGAAGAAGTTGCAAGAGTTAAGTCTTTGCAGGTTGAAAAGGCTAGTGTTGATGAAGCTTCAGAAGGACAAGAGATTGCACTTGCTCTTCCCTGGCTTTCCTTTGATTGGCATCTTAAGGACATAAAATACCTATATGCGGATGTGTCTGAAAGACAGGTAAAGATATTCAAGCAAAACAAGGACTTGCTTACAGGGAAAGAGCTTCAAGTGCTTGAAGAAATAAAACAAATAAAACAGAGAAAGCAGCCAGACTGGGGAATGTAAAGATATTTTAACATTATATCATTTTAATTGAGATGGGGGAAGTATATAATTTCAGAGATTATAAGTCTGAGACTGCAGGAGATGAAAATTCTGAAGATTTGAGAAAGGAGCTAGTTGCAATATATCATTCTTTGTCAAACATTGTTCGAGAGGATAGAGTGATATGCGTAAATGTTTCAAGGCAGTTTTACAAAGAGAAGGCAGAGGAATTTCTCAAAAGCAAGGGTGTTCAACAGGGGCCAATAGATTTCTTAGTCGAGGATGCGTCAGACAGAATATTTGGGAAGCCTGTGGAATTAGAGCCAATATATTTAGGAAGTTCTGGAACTGGGAACCTTTTCAGAATACTATAAGCCGATATATACTTCTCAATACCACATTGGTTTTAAACTGCACTTCTCTTGTTTATGCATGGAAGACGCGGAAATAGTTTCTCTTTACAGTTCTAAATACAACGCTGAATTGGCAAAGGGAGTTACTCCTAATTATCTAGGTATTGCAAGAGAAGTGTATACTGTTGCTTCTAAATCATTTGACCTTACGGGAAGTGCAGGCAGAATTGTTTTTGATTCTATATTATATGCTGTGAAAGAGAATTGCGGAGAAAGGTATGTACGTTCTACAAGAGAGACATTAGAGAAACTTGCCAGAGCATCATAAGCTTTATAAACGCCTGTTTGAAATAGATGTTATGGTATTCAAACTTAATATATCTGAGAAGGGAAAGTCTTGGAAAGTAGAGTTAGACAATGAGATATTTGTAGGTAAACAGGTAGGGGAAAGCGTTAAAGGTGAAGAAATAAAGCCAGAGCTTTCAGGATACGAGCTTGAAATTACAGGTGGCTCAGATAATGCTGGATTCCCATTGAAGAAGGAAGTTGAAGGAGTTGCACTTAAGCGTGTTTTGCTTACAAAAGGATGGGGGATGCGGGACAACACAGAAGGAATGAGAAGAAGAAAGACTGTAAGAGGAAAGAGTATAACTCTTAATGCAAGTCAGATAAATCTTTCTGTTAAAAAGGCAGGTTCAAAGAGTCTTGCCGAGATATTCCCGGAGCAGAACAAGCCAAAGGAAGAGAAGAAGCCTGAAGCTGCAGCTGCTTAATCACAATAATCTTTAAAAATATCTGCCCGATTGTTTAGTTAATGACTCTTAAATCTGATTGGTCTCTTCCCAAGATGAAACATCTACCTGCTGCTTTCTCTCGTCCTGAAGAATCTGGCGGTCTTCATGGTCTGGCTGCACGTTTTGCACGAGAAAATGGACTTAAAGTAAAAGGAGAATATGATTCTTCTATTGGAGAGCGTGAGAGTGTAACACTTGTTCTGAATAACGGGAAAGTTACATTATCGAAGTATAATGCTGATTATGAAGGAGAGCGCATTGGTGCAGCAAGAGACGCTCCAAAGTTTGAAGAATATAGAGATAGATATAGCATTTCAGGTAGGCTAAATGGAAAGAGTGTTCATCTTGAGGCTTATGTGGAATATAGTCGTAAGCTAGGTGACAGGGTGGTTTTCAAGAGCTCATTTGGACACAACAGACTGATTTCGTCTTCTAGGTCTACTGAGCCTTACAGAAGAACAGTTTTCAGGGAAGATAACAGAGATTATTGGTTTTTTGTCCAAGGAAAGAAGAAACGAGCTTAATTTTCTATAAGATTTATTAAATCATCTCTAGACAATGGAGTTGCATATCCCAGCCTACCATTCATTTCTTGTTCCCCAGATATATTGAATATTACAGTTCTGAAGTTTTCTCTTTCTGTTAACTCTTTATTCAATGCTCGAGCATCCTCATTTGTTGGATGTGCAAGTGCAATGTCGAACTGGCCTAGATATCTGCTTGGGTTTGAAACGTATTCATCAGAGTCGCGCAAGTGTGATAGAACTGTGGTTTTATGCCCTCTTTCTGATAGTATACTCTGATATATATCAGTTAATTCAGGTGCTTTGTTTCTGTTTAATATGAGTATATTCATAATTTTCATTTAAATTGCATATTTTAATATCTATCGTAAACAGAGTGTTTAAAAGTACTATATTCTAGATTTCTGAATGGATAAAAAATTGAGCCTTCCGGTTTTGAACGTTGGTATAGTTGGGCATATAGACCATGGCAAGACCACTCTTTTGTACAAGCTTACGGGAAAATGGACTGACACACATTCAGAGGAGCTTAAGAGGGGAATAACTATAAGGCTAGGATATGCTGATATGACTCTTTACAAAGACGGAGATTCATATAACAACAATGGTAAAGGAGAGCCATTCAGGCAGGTATCTTTCGTTGATGCTCCTAGACACGAGATGCTTATGGCA
>DAIEOU010000080.1 GCA_027348755.1 archaeon | reverse complement strand
GTAAAAGATGACATGAATCTGCTTGGAAAATGGGTCAAACACCTTGATTCGACAGACAAACAGCTGTTGGAAGCTATATCTCAGATAAAAGGCGAAATATCGTCGATTAGGTCTGATCTAGAGATACTACGTGAAGAACATTCAATACAAAAAGAAGCCCTGGAAGACGAACAGCTGTTTAAGAAAAAGGCTGTTTCGCACAAACAAACAGCTGTTTTGGCTGTTGAAAACACTGTTCAAACAGCTGTTCAAACAGGTGATTTTTATCAAATTTTAAAAAGTATGTCATCAAACGAGAGAATGCTTATATTCACAATATTGAATAGTGAAATGAAGCTCAGTTATGAGGATCTAGCGTTACTTTTGGGAAAAGAGAGAGCTACAATAAGAGGGCAAATAAATGCGATAAAACAGAAAAGTGAAGGCTTATTAGACGAACTTATTGAGAAAAATGGGAAAAAGAGAGTGTTTATACCTGAAGAAATACGTGAAAAACTCTCAAAATACGCAAAAGTGAGAGTTAAGGGAAAGAAAAAAACAGCGGAAAGCCAAGAAAATGATAAAAAGTGAGAGAGAAAGTGAGAGATTTAATCAAAAATATTCAAACAAGCAAAGTGAGATTAAAGAGAGCAGTAAAATAAGGTAAAAAGTGAGAGTCAGGTTCGCTTTAATTTTAAATTGCATGTAAAAAATAAGAGAGAAATGAGGGAAAATCGGACAAAAATAATCGATTTTTCTGAGGAACTGTGAATGAAGAAAGAGAGAATTGTAGCTTAAGCAATAAATGTTCGGTATACCGAATTTATATCTCTCGGAGAAGCATAAGGGAAGAAAGAGGAGCAATTTTCTTTAAAGAAGGATCAATTGACAAGAAAATTTTCTTGTTGTTCTGTTTGGTTTTTATTATAGGAATGCCTTTTCTCATCATTTTATGAGTATAATCTCTGATTGAAGTCTCGGTAAGCCCAAGTTTATTTGCTAAAGAAGGATAATCTATCGTTGCACCGAGGTCTTCCAATTGATAAATAGAAGCAAAAACTTCCATTTCTTGCTTTGTTAATGACTTAAATTGTGTCTGTAATTGAGCTTTAACAGAGTCAAATTCGGCAAGTACGCCTGCAAGATTGTGTGTATTCGATTGTTGGTTTGTCTGTTGGTTGGTTTGTTTGTTTGTTGGAACCCCCTTATTTCCACTGGAACCATTTGTATTTGAGCTTTTTAGGCTGTATAAAGGCATATTATAAGGTTCGGTTAATTTGTCTGTTGAACTTTCGTGTCTGTCTGTTTGTTGTTCAGATGAATGTGTCGTGCTTTTTTGTTCTTGAATTAAGTGTTTTAACTCGGCTATTTCCGTCTGTAGAACGCTCATTGACTCACGTAATTCAGATATGTCCTGTTTGGCTTTAAGAAAAGCTTCCTTTATAGGATCCATGTTTAGGAAGATGATGTGCAGATTATAAAGATATGTGCAAATAAAAGCTATTCTTCTTCTATTTGCGCCTGAGAAATATGCTGAGAAACTTGCCTTTGCTTGTATATATCATATGCTTCATTTGAGAGACGCCAACGCTGACGTTTTATGAATACATTTCCATTCTGATTTTTGGTTATAAGGATAACTATTTTATTTTTCTCTAACTCTAGCATGAGCACCTTTGTGAATTCTTCGTCTCGGGCAATTTCCTTAGCTATTTCTGATGTGAACTTTGAGGATGGAGCTATACTAAAGAGATAATGCACTATTTGTTCACTTATCTTCTTCCTCTTTTCTGTTGAAACTCTCGGCATAAATATATTTTGAAGTATATGCTTATAAGTTATTCGGTTTAAACCTAAAAAATTATATATCTTGAAATATAATGCAAAGTATTAAATAGAATGCAGGGTGAAAAGCTGAGCGTTTTTGTTTATTTTTGTCGCATATAATAATATTATGGCTGAAATAAAATATATAGAACCTAATACGAATGAGGAAGTCAAAGGTATTCTGAATCCTCTGGTAAAAGAATGGTTCTTTGGGAGATTCAAAGAGTTTTCAAAGACTCAATTATATGCTGTAAAGAACATATATGATAGAAAGAATATACTAGTCAGCGCTCCAACTGGAGGAACAAAGACTCTTTCAGCTTTTTTAGGAATAATAAACTACCTTGTCGACATAGCGTTAAAAAAGGAACTTGAAGATAAGATATATGCAGTATATGTTAGCCCTTTAAAGGCCCTAAGCAATGATATATTTGTAAATTTGATAACCCCTTTGGAAGAAATAAGGAAACTTGCTGAAACCAAGGGAATAGAAATGCAGGAAATACGTGTTGGCCTTCGTACAGGTGATACTGAAGCTAAGGAAAGAGCAAAAATGGCAAAGAAAGCTCCACATATATTTGTAACAACTCCTGAAAGTCTTGCAATTGTTCTTACAACTCCTAAGTTCGTTGAAAAAATAAGCGCACTTGAGTTTGTAGTTGTTGATGAAATACATGCCATGACAAACAAAAGAGGAGTATATCTTACAATAACTCTTGAAAGGCTGTGCGAATTAAGCCTAATTGAACCTGTCAGGGTAGGATTAAGCGCAACAATATCTCCATTAGAAGAAATAGCGAAGTTCTTAGTGGGAAATGAAAGGGATTGTATTATAGCAGATGTAAAACTATTAAAAAAAATAGAGATAGAGCTCGACTTTCCTGGAGAAAACATACTTGAATCAGAAGAAACTAAGAATCAAAAGAAGTTATACGATTTACTTGATGAGCTGATACAGGAAAATAGAACTACGCTGATATTCACAAACACAAGAAATGCAACTGAAAGAATAATTCATCATCTTCAGACATTCTTCCCAAGCAAATATACTGGATTTATAGGAGCACATCATAGCTCTATGAGTAAAGAAACAAGATTCTCTATAGAAGATAGACTAAGAAAGGGAGAACTTAAAGTTGTTGTAAGTAGTACAAGTCTTGAACTTGGAATAGATA
>DAIEOU010000007.1 GCA_027348755.1 archaeon | reverse complement strand
TAAGAACTTGCAGAGCTGGAACTATAATTCTTGGGTCTTCATGTATGTCTGAAATTACACCATATTTTACTTCTTTTACCATAAGAAACTCTTCAAACCAAACTATTTAAACATATCTACTTGTTACTACTTATAAGATACATATTAGTATATTTTCTACGCCTAGTTTCTATAAACAGCGGTTTTATCAACGATAAACAGAACGCCCGGACCAGGATTTGAACCTGGGAATCCTTGCGGAAATGTGATTTCCAATCACACGCGGTAACCACTGCGCCATCCGGGCTTGAAATTTATTAGAAAAATCTGTTTAAAAACCTGCTTCTTATTAAACACTGTCAGGGCTTTCTGTATCCTACTCTTTCAACCAAATTATTGAATATTTCTCTTACTTTCATCTCAGTCGCGTTTTCACCATTATGCATGTAAGGAACAACTGCATATCTCTGGGGGTTTCTTGATGCTATATCCCTATACCCTTGGTTAACTGCTTGATGAAAAGCCAGCGATTCTTTATCAAGGCGATTAGTTTCTCCATTATTCTGCGCTCTTCCGAAAACATTTTTCAATCCTTGTTCAGCATCTATATCAAACAGTATTGTCAAATCAGGCATGTTATCTTCCACGATAAAAGGAGTGAGCTGATGTTCAATAAAATCAGTTCCTAGCTTTCTGGCAATTCCTTGATAAACTATACTTGAATCGAGAAATCTGTCATAAAGAACTATGTGGCCCTGCTTTAAATGCGGTCTAGCAATTTCATACAAAGACTGCGCTCTTGCTGCATGAAATAACATAAGCTCAGCCTTGGGCGCCATTTCAGACGATCCATGAACTAAAACATTTCTTATTTGTTCACCTATCTCAGTACCTCCAGGTTCACGAGTTTGTATTACATTGCTTTCCCCATATATTTGCCGTAAATAATTAGAAAGTCTATCAACCTGAGTACCTTTTCCAGAACCTTCTCCGCCTTCAAAACTTATCAAAAGACCTGGAGCATTTCCTCTTTCTTTTGAATTCATTGACAAAATGTATAACTTAAGGTTATAAATGATTATGTATCTGCATCAATATATTCCAGATATATACTTTCAAGTTCAAATTATGCTATGCTCGAAAATAAATTATCAAAAACTCCTTAAGAATAGTCACTCTTGGATTCTCTCCTAGGTGACTGCCTTATTATTGAAGATTTAAAAGCTTTTAAACCTTCCGAACAGCGACGGGAAACGTTAAAAAGCCATTTTTCCTGTTTTTGTAATGAAATCAATAATATTCTGTGATGTATGTGGAAAACCAATGCATCATTCTGCATCTGGAAATGGAATACTCTGGAAATGTGAATGTGGCTTCTCTAAAGAAACTGCTCTGCGAGAAATAATAAGCGAGAAAATATCCAGACAGGAAGTGGGAGAAGGAATAGTAAAGCCTGAGAAAAGAGATGGCGGCTTCCCACATGTATGCAAGAAATGTGGATATGACACTGCAGACATCGATACTATAAGTGCATTCTACAGTGATGAGTCAGATATAAGCTTGTATCGCTGTCAAAAATGCGGACACGTTGAAAGGGAAACAGACGGAACAAGTAATGCATTCTAATTTTTTATTTCTTGCCTGTTGAATGAAATCCGCCTGAACCTCTAGAAGTTTCAGAAAGCTCCGATGATTCCTCGAAATCTGCTTGCATAACAGGCACTATTGAGGCCTGAATAACTCTGTCTCCTTTCTCTATCTTATATTCTGTATCAGAAGAGTTATGCAAAACCACTTTTATTTCACCTCTATAATCTGAGTCTATCAGACCTGCAAACCTATGAATTCCCTTCGCCCCCAAACCGCTTCTGTCCCAAAGTTGCAAACAATATCCTTCTTTTAGCTCTATGGATATTCCAGTAGAGATTAAAGCAGTCTCTCCGGGCTTTAATACCTTATCCTCAACAGAATAAATGTCAAATGCAGCAGCACCATCGGATTTGTAAACTGGAACTTGAGCAGAAGAATGTAATTTTTTGAATCTTATCTTTATCTTTTCCATTACTCTTTCATTTCAATCTTGATCTGAACAGAACGTGGAATCTGAAGCTTCATTATTGGATGTAGAACACGATCTTCAGCAGGAATGTCTATTATTCTTCTGTGGACTCGCATCTCAAATCTGTCAAATGTTGCTGTCCCATTACCACAGGTACTCTTTCTTGTTGTGACTTTAAGATGTCTTGTTGGCAAAGGTATTGGGCCTCGCATTACCACTCCTGCTCTGCTAGTAAGATCTTTTATTGAGCCTATGACTGGGTTGAGAGCATCTATGTCTATGCTACTTAACTTTATTCTTACCTTTGCCATGCCTTGCAGAGCAAAAAGTGCTTTTTAAATCTTATCATAAAAATGAGTGGGCCTGGAAGCGCCGCGTGCCCCAGGCCCTTTCACCCCAGCCTAAGCGGGATGAACATGATATACCCTCGATGAGGATAAGGTATTTAAAAACGCTTTCTTTCGGATTGAAATGCAAGAGGTGTTCATTTATCTTAGCTTAATTGTTATTATAGCCGCCATTCTTACTATAATTCTTAGAGCAATAAGACAACCCCCTATAATTGCATATCTTCTAACAGGAGTGATAGCCGGACCTTTAATGTTGGGCATAATAACTCCCGGAACAAACACTTCTGGATTCATACAAGTTTTCGCTCATCTTGGAGTCGCTCTTCTTCTATTCATTGTAGGACTCAGTCTTGATTTTAGAGTCCTTAAAGAAATAGGAAAAGTTGCTGTTTTTGCAGGGATACTCGAGATAATCGCCACTGCATCCGTAAGCCTTGGAATAGTCTTGAGCTTTGGATTCTCCTTAAAGCCGGCATTATATATTGCGACAGCTTTAGCATTCTCATCTACTGTTGTTGTAGTAAAGATACTCTCAGACAAGAAAGAGATAAACACATTGCATGGAAAGATTGCTCTTGGTATTCTAATAGTAGAAGATTTTGTTGCTTCTCTTGCACTTATGCTTGTTCCTATACTAGAAAATCAGAAGTCAAATATATCAGTATTATCTTCGGTTCTATCTATAATAGTTCTTATAGCCCTCGTAATATTCGTTACAAAATACATCCTTTCTAGGGTACTCGAGTATCTAGCAAGAAACCAAGAAGTTCTTTTCCTAGCAGGTATCGCTTGGGCACTTGCACTTGCAGCATTGTTCTATGAAACTGGATTCTCCCTAGAAATTGGAGCGCTTATAGCTGGAATGTCTCTTGCTTCAAGCAAATACACTCTTGAGTTGGGCTCAAAGATAAAACCTCTACGAGACTTTTTCGTAATGCTGTTCTTTGTATTCTTCGGAAGCCAACTTGCATCAGGCATAAGCCTTACACTAGTAGGAGAAGCTGCAATAATATCAATATTCATACTTATAGGAAAACCTCTCATAGTCATGTCAATATTAAGAACTCGCGGATACAAGAAGAGAACAAATTTCCTAACAGGAGCAAGCCTTGCACAAATAAGTGAGTTCTCTCTTATAATGATTTTACTTGGATTCACTCTTGGATATGTAAATCAGGAAGCTTTGGATTTAGTTATAATGGTAGCATTTATTACAATAGCAGCAAGCAGTTACAGTATATACTATTCACATTACATATTCGACAAGTTACAAAGATTCCTATGGATATTTGAAGGAAGTAGAGGAAAAATAAAAGAATATGATAAACGCACTGAGAAAACATATGACGTCATTCTATTCGGATATCATCGACTTGGGTATAAGATAGGCCTAGAGCTCAAAAAGAAAAAGATGAAGTTCCTTGTTGTTGACTACAATCCTAAAGTAGTTTTAAGTCTGGCAAGAGAAGGTATAGACTCAATATATGGAGATGCAAGCGACAAGGAATTATTGAGTGAGATAGGAATAGGACGTGCAAAACTTATAATATCCACAGTGCCCGATGAAAGTGTAAACATAGGTATAAAGAGAAAGCTACTTGAGCTCGACTCCTCTTCCACATTCATAGCTACCGCCGAACAGCCAAGAGAGGCAATTGCATTGTATGATTACGGAGTTGATTATGTAATAATACCACATCATCTTGGGGGAGATTATGTCGCTAATATGATAAGTGAATATGATGAAAATAAGATAAAATATTCTAATAAAGGAAAAATACATCAGAAAGAGCTTAGAGAGGGAAAAGACAACTCACTCTACATATAACAACTATCTTTAAATAAACAAATTATCTGAAAAAAACATGATTGACATAAAGATACTCCGCGAAGACCCTGAAAAGGTAAAGAAAAACATAAAACGGAAGCAGCAGGAAGAAAAGCTTCCACTCGTAGATGTTATACTTAACAAAGACAAAGCTTGGAGAGAAATAAAAGGAAGCATAGATGATTTAAGAGCATCTAGAAACAATGTATCTAAAGAGATAAGTGAAGCAAAAAAGGCTGGAAAAGATACAACAAAACTTATGAAAAAAGCTCAGGAAATACCCGAAAAGATATCCGAAGCAGAATCGAAGATGTTTGCACTTGAAGGAGAAATAAACTCTGCACTCTCACAACTGCCAAACTTTATATCCGATAAAACGCCAGTAGGACCTGATGCATCTGGAAATGTAGAGATAAGCAAATCTAGAAAAATACCTAAATTTGATTTCCCTATAAAGAACCATGTTCAGATAGCTGAAGAGCTAGGGCTTGCAGACTTCGATGCATCTTCAAGAGTATCTGGAAACGGATTCTATTACCTTAAAGGAGAGCTTGCAATGCTTAACCAAGCGTTGATAAGATTTGCCATAGACAAGTTGGTTAAGAAAGGATACACGTATATAGAACCTCCTTTGATGCTTAATGAAAAGTCAATATTCGCTTCAATGGACAGAAAAGCTATAGAACAGTCTGTGTATTCTATAAGAGAAGAGGACTTGCATCTTATAGGAACTTCAGAGCAATCAGTACTTGCAATGCACTCAGGACAAACAATCCCAGAGTGGGAACTTCCAAAGAAATATGTATCATACTCTATGTGTTTCAGAAAGGAAGTGGGCGCTCATGGAATAAATGAGAAAGGCCTCTGGAGAACTCATCAATTTAACAAAGTAGAGCAATTCGCATTCACAAAGCCTGAAGACTCTGAGGCTGTTTACAGTGAGCTTTTAGAAAACTCTGAGGAAATACTAAAAGATTTAGAACTTCCGTACCATGTTATAGAGATATGCACTGGAGATTTAGCAGACTGGAAATTCAGATCTGCTGATCTAGAAGTCTGGAGACCTACAACAAATGAATATGGGGAAGTAATGTCTCTCTCTAACTGTACAGACTATCAAGCTCGTAAGTTAGGAATAAAATGCCTTGACAAGCAAGGGAATAAGCGAGTCTTACACACTCTAAATGATACTGCAATGGCCACATCTAGGATAATGGTTGCAATACTTGAAAACTTCCAGAACAAAGATGGCAGCGTAAATGTGCCTAAAGTCCTGCAGCCATACATGAATGGAATAAAAATAATATCTAAGAAGAAATAATCAACGTTTATATCTCCACATCTCTCTCTTTTCTATAATCCATTTCAAGAATCCGGGTAATATTCCAGTTATAACAAGACCTTTGTATACAAATATGCCTCTAAACGGTCCAAGACTTATAACTATCGGCCTTTTTTTAGAATTATATGCCTTCATGTCTTTACCATGCTCTAAAGCCCGTATGTTATTTACAACTGTTATGGCATGTTTCTCCGCGTTCTGCCCTGTTTTTTCCTCAAAAACATTAGTTATGTCTCCTGCAGCAAATATGTTTTCTGTACCTTTAACCCTAAGTTTTTCATCAACAATTACAAATCCCCTTTTGTCTAGACAGCGTTTAAAATGCTTGTCAAAATATATAGTGTTTGGCCTTATTCCAGTGCACATGAAAACAACATCTGCAGGAAATGAAAATTTCTTGTCTGTCTCAACTTTGTTTTTTGTCACTTTTGTTGCGAGCTGGTTGAGTAGTACCCAAGTTTTCTTTTCTAGAAGATAACGCAAAGCGTATCTTCTTGCTTTCTGAGGGTTCCTCTCTATAAGGCTTTCCTTTGAATGTATGAGGGTAAGTTTTTTATGAGGATAATAATGTGCAATTTCAGCCGCAAGCTCAACACCAACAAGCCCTCCTCCTACTATGGCTATAGAGTTGCTTTTCTCTATAGAAGAATGATATTTTAGCAAATCTCTTGTATGTGATGCTATAAGTACATGTTTATCCTTGAATGGGGAAGTGTAAGCAGATCCTGAGCACAGGGCAAGATAATCATATTTTATCTTCTTTCCATTTACAATAACAAATTTATTATGTATACTATTAACAGCACCTAAAATGAACTTCGCATTGTTAAGGTAATCAGAATGTTTAACTTGGAGATTTTTTTCTGCTCCAGGTTTTACAAGGGCCCTTAAAATACCTGGAGTAAATTCAAAATAATCTTTCGTATCTATAAGAGTGACTTCGAATTCATTCTCCATCTTACGGGCAATGTACATACCCGCAAAACCTCCTCCAACCACAACAAGTTTTTTCATGCTCTTAGAATGAGGCTGCATAAAATGCCTTAAATACTTAATGAAAGAAAAATCATAAAAAATAATAATTTCACTTAGCTCTTGCTTATTGCACACTTTCCTGCTCCATGTGTAGCAAGAACAAGGAATGCTGCAAGG
Organism: archaeon; assembly: GCA_027348755.1. Classification (GTDB taxonomy): domain Archaea; phylum Nanobdellota; class Nanobdellia; order Pacearchaeales; family GW2011-AR1; genus DAIEOU01. Next base: position 2,167 of record DAIEOU010000007.1, on the reverse strand, counting down.
AAAAGCACTGCAGGTTCTCCTCCGTTAAACAACGGGTTAGCACCTCTTGGGAAATGCTGAGTGAACAATGCAACCAACATCTCTAGTATACCTATTGAAGCTACTGTTCTAGTAAACAGTCCAAGTATAAGCATCACTCCTCCAATACTTTCTATTATCATAGCAAGTCCCATTAAGCTTATGAGAGATATCTTTCCGCCCATAAGAAGCTCTATCTTCATTATTCCGTGTAGAAGAAAGACAAGACCTATTATGACTCTGAAAGCAAGATAGAAATTATCTTTGTTCTTAGTCAAAAATTTTGTAAACATATACTAAACCTCCTTTCATTATAATATAGTAACTAAAAAACATGATATATAAATTACAAAGTTACCTTATGTAAAGTTCATATCTTTCTGTCTTCCTGGAAAGCCCTGGCTGCGTCAAGCACTCGCAGGTCCGGAGATAAAACAAAAACATGATCATTCTTGCTTCTTAATGCCCTGTAAACACGTTGCACAAATTCCCTCCAGGCCTTATCTTTGTAAAAATCCCAGTAATAATCAGGATTTGTTTTTTTGAGAACGTCCCAGAATGCCGATTTCACGTCGGGATTTGGATATTTTGTGAATATAACTGAATTACAAATACTTCCTGGAAAGTCAACACCTCGTGCGCACTTAGTACTAAAGAGCTCTTTCATTTCTCCTTTCTTGAATTTATTTATCATTATACCAGATTTGTCCTCTGACTGCCTAAGTTTTAGATCTTCTCTTACCATAAGCTGGCTGATTCCAAGTCGAGTAGCATCTAATGATGAAGGAAGATCTTCGAAAGAATTAACATGTATAAGCACTGGCTTCTTTGCTCTTTGAACACATGTATCCAATGCAAGGTAATATTGATCTTTGGTATACTTTCCTGAAGCAAAATTTGAATATCTGCAGTCCATTTCTTTTCCAGTTCTTTGTATTTCAAGAGTTCCTTGGTGCTTGTTTTCAGCGTCTATTACTATGTAATCATTTATTCCAAATATCTCTTTAAGCACTGCCTCGGAATGTAATGTTCCAGACATTAGAACTATCACATTAAGCTTATCAGCCAGTTCCTTGAATTTCCTCGCAACATTCGTCGTAACTAGAGTTGCTATGAGATCTTTATCGTCTTTCTTATACGTCACATAAGTTTCATCAAATGCTTCACTAAACTGTTTAGCTATTTCTACACATTTAGAAGCGTAATTAGTATCATCTATTTCTACCTCTGCCTGTAAAGGTTTACTTGTTGCAAGTCTTGAAAGTATTCCTTGTATGTTGGTTTCATTGAGTTTTATTATATTATCCTCATTTACGCCTATTGCTTGTGCTCTTTTTTCCTCAAGAGAAACAAGTGTTTGAACCCGGTCTATATCATCTCTTGCCTGACCCTCATCAGGATACAACGACTTGAGAGAATTTCCAAGCCTTGTTATATTCAAGTTATGCTGCAAAGAAAAACTGTCTAAAAACTCATCTGCTTCATCAACTATGTCTACTGAAGTAGATGGCTTTCTATCTAACGCAACTTCAATTTTATATTTCGCAGCGTTGAATATTAATACATCTGAATCTATGTAAGCGTTATACTGGTCATAATACGAACATCCAGTCTGCCTGTGATAAAATATGAAATCTCTCCCGTTAAGTCCAACATATTTCTTTTTCTTCGCATCCTTCAAAGGAAGCTCTATTTCTGCAGGCACTATAGGGCTCCAATAAGGGTTTGATGGTGCTACTGATATCCTTTTTAGTCTAGAAACATCCCTAAGTTCTATCTTATGATTTATAACTGGGTTCTCAGCGTAATATTCAGCAAGTTTTGCAAAGTTTTTCTCAGTAAGGGGAATAGTATCAGGAAGCATGGGATCGGCGCATGAAACTCCAGGCTGTATTACAGAATCGTGATTCTCTCTCCCAGTAAGCATAGCTATATGCATTTTTTTCCCGTTCTGTTTCAATAAGTATTTTCCATCTGTATAATCTTCTTCATATTGCTTCTGTAAGGCTTTTACAGGAACAACTATAGATGCTCGACCAAGAGCCCTAGATATGTTAAGAGCTATTGCTGACTTTCCGGTTCCACAGACTCCATGTATGAATATTATCTTCTTTCCCCTTTCAACAGCCTCAACTACCTCTTTAACAAC
>DAIEOU010000079.1 GCA_027348755.1 archaeon | reverse complement strand
TAACAGCGGAATATGCCAAAACACAAATGTAGGAATTGGAAGCACATGCGATTCAAACAATCTCTGTTCTTCTGGGCTAACATGCAATAGCGGAGTATATGTATCAGCAGCATTCCCTTCAGAATCAGTATGCCAACAGACTAATGTTGCTTCTGGAGGTACCTGTAGTACTAATCAAATTTGTTCGTCTGGATTGACATGTAACGGCGGAATATGCGCAAGCGTTAACGCATCTAACAACTCAAGCTTATCTTTACCAGTTTCAGGAGTTTATGTATCATCATATGGACAAGGATACATAACATGGAGCTGGAGTAATCCTTCGGATTCTGAATTTAATCAAAGTATAATATATCTAGATGGCTCTAATGTGCTTAACACAACTTACACTAGCTTTACGGCAAGCAATCTTGCTGCTGGGACAACACATACTATAACAATCTTAACTCAAAGTAAATCTGGAGTTATAAACCCAAATGGAGTAAGCTATGCATATACTACTGAATCTCAATCTAGCTCAAGTACAAGCAGTTCAGGAAGCTCAGGAAGTTCTGGAACTATATATACTTCAAGTAATAATGTAAACTCTTATCCTGCGTATTATTCAGGTCCAAGCTCTTCTCAGAGCACAATCCAGACGAGCTCCTCAAGTCAGCCAGAGGTTCTTAATTCTGCAGCTGGAGAAGCATACTCTGGAGGGTCAAACATGCTTTTGATTTCTAGTCTTATTATAGGAATAGCTGCGCTTTCAATTATATTAATAGTTTACAAACGTGGATTTGGAAAGCGCGTAAAATCTGTATAGAGAAGAAGGATTCTTGATACCAAAAGTTTAAAAGTAAGACATTTCTGGCAGGAATAATTAAACAAGGTGGGACAAATGTCACAAATAGCTGCAAACAAGAAACAAGCCTACGAGGAAGAGGAAGACGACGATTCCGAGTGGGATGACGACGAAGAAGACGAAGAAGAGCAGGAAGACGAAGAGTAATCCTGTTTCGTATTATTTTTTATTTTTTTAACAACTTTATGTATTTAGAGTTCTGTTCATAATTAACTATAAAAAGCCTATTTGAGACTTAGATTTAAGCGCTCGTAGTTAAGTGGCATAACGCGAGATTGCCAATTTCGAGTTCCGGGTCCGATTCCCGGCGGGCGCATTTCTATACCCTATATTTATTTAAACTAAGCATATAAGATTTTATTATGCTTAGCTCAGCTGATACTCCAGAAAGAATTAGAGAAATGTATCTCTCAGATTATCTTGCTGAAATAGGCACTCCAGAAATTGGAGGAAATGGATTTTATTTTAATAATCATGAAGTTAATTCTTTTGTGAGGGATATAGAACGTTGGAGTCTTGCTAATATTGAATACCTTCCAGATTTGTTTCTAAGACAGTCTGAAGAAACAGACGCCCTGAAAATGAGAGTTCAACTTCCAAATATAGACTATTCTGGCTGTCCTAGAGAGGATAGTCACAAAGATATAAGAGTGGACGAATATGGCAGAGTAGTGTGTAGCCATTGTAATCATTATATTGTTCCTACTGAGCAGATATTGGGCAGAAGCGAAGAGTATGACAAGCTTTCTGCTAAGAAAAGAGTTGTTTATAAGATAGACGAGAGTCCTTCGGAATTCTCTCTTAGCACAGAAGTGTATAAATCTCTTATTTCCAAGGCATCAATGGCAGAAAAGAGCATGATATCTGAGAGATGTGATGCAATAATAAGCGATTTAGGCGCTAGGCTGCCTCTAGAATACATAGTGCGTAAGGTAAACACAAGTGGAAATAAAATAAAAGCCACATTTAGAAGTAAAGAGAATGGAGTAAGTGATTATATCACTTTAGAATATGGAGCTGGAAAAGAAATACCTCCAAGTATCGCCGGACACAATCTCTCAGGGAAGCAAGAGATATTGTCATTTCCTTATGGGCCTAAACATATAGCAAAGCTTGTCAAATTATGGTATATGCAGGAACCAGAAGGTTCTGCCCCTGCCTATAGTCAAGGAACTCCTTATGGGTCGACATAAAACAACTGCAAGGCTTCCAAAAGCAGTCATAATACGCTGCCCGGCATGCTCTGGAACTCAGAGGATAACTGCTTCTCTGGAAAACAGCCCGCAATTTCTAGTCTGCAAGAATTGTGAAAATGAAATAAGGACGCCCATAACGCAATGTTGTATAATATGTGCTTTCTCGGATAAAAAATGTCCGTACAGCATAAAAATGAATGCGTTCTCAAAGGGACTTGAATTAAGATAATTTGTTTATTATTTTTATTATATCTCTGTAATTTATATTATTTATTCTAGGCGCGCTAGTCTTAAATTTTAAGTTCCAAGGTCTATTTACTATTGTTGCATTAACTTCCTTTGAAAGACAGTCAGATATATGCCTAGGATTATCATCGAAGTGCATTATTGCACCCTCATTAATACAAATGTCTGCTTTAGATTTTTTCCAATTCCTTCCTTTTATGAATAATATTTTTTTGAAATTTCCAGGAAAGTTTTTAACAATCCACCTTTTTGCAGCGGTGTGCATTCCTGGATCTCTTGCTGAAACTACTATAAGTCTGTACTCTTTTGAAAGTCTGTTTATGGCGTCTTTTACTTCTTTTTTAGGTTTTATTTTCATTCCAGCTACGGAATCAAAGAAATCTATCCATTGTTTAAGAGTAGAACCTTGAACATCTCCATCATCTATCTCATTAAACTTATATTTTGTGCCATATTTTTTATTGCTCCATGGAACAAAGGCCTCAACAGCGTCGATTAAAGTGTCATCAAGATCAAAAGAAATAGTCTTCTTCATCTGTTTTTATGGAACCAAACTCTTAAAAACCTGCCGTTGCTCAAAGTTCTGAGGCCCTGTAGTCTAGTGGCAAAACACCTCGTTTACACCGAGGGGTCAGGAGTTCGATTCTCTTCAGGGCCAGTCATAAAGATATTTAAACTTCTGAGAACGCTGTTTTACATGGCTAGCACAAAGAATGTTACAGTAAATAAATACAAATTCGGACATAGATGCGGTTCTGGAG
>DAIEOU010000078.1 GCA_027348755.1 archaeon | reverse complement strand
TCTGTTTAAAATGGAAAAGTCTTTATTCCGTGAATATCCTCCTTTGCTGGCTGCAAGAGCGTTAAGACAAAATGGATATTATATTATAAGAGATTCTGCTTTTCCTCCCGCAGAAGCACTTAAAGAGGAAGATATCCCTGGATGGAATTTTGGAGTAATTGCCTTAAGCAATACTAGAGTATATGTCCGCAAGATGATGGGGCTATACAAAAGGTATCTTGATGATATAAAAATTGGATATACTGTTGCAGACATATCTATAGGATGTGCACCACTTACCTTACCACAGAAATGGAAGTATCGCGGAGTTGAAACACCAGAAGATCAATGGGATGTATCAACTTATGATATAACACACGCCAGGAGAATATATGATATACTAAACAAAGTAATAGAAGATAATCAACACAACCTTCCTGAAAAAACATTCTTAAAAGTTAAACATGTAGCAGATAAACCTCTTAGATTTGGGGAAGTATACATTGGATCGGGTAGACTTAAGGAAGAATACGATATAATCTCGTAATTTATAGTAACTTTAAAGTAGCAAAAGATATATAAATGAATTATCTCTTAATGTAGCATGAAAGAACCTGTATACTTTGAAAACCCTGCTTTGCTGGCTACAAGAGCTTTAAGACAAAATGGGTATCTCCTCCTATCGGCTAATTATAAAACTGACTGGGACGGCAGTCATATGTATCCTATTAGAGATGATGAGGTTCCTCCTTGGAATTTTATAGTAGCCACTACAGGAGGCAGAATATACCACCCTATTTTTATGGGGTTATTAAAATTTTATATACCTGGTCTAAGAGCAGGGTATCTAACTGCAGAGATAGATATAGGATGTAAATCTTACGTTGGAGATGACCTTGGTAGTAAGTTGAAGTACTGGAAAGCTCTTCAAACTAGCCACGGAGATGCCTGGGTTCTTAAAACACACGACATAAATCATGCCCGAAAAATATATGATATACTAAACAAAGTAATAAAAGATAATGAGCATAACCTTCCTGAAGGTACTTTTCTAGCATGCAATCATGTGAGAGATGTATCTCCAAGAATAGGTAATATAGACCTGGGAGTATAAACAATAAACCTCCTAAACATGACCAAAGAACAAAGAATTGAAAAAATTGTAATGCCTCCAGCACTATTTGGAAGAATTTTTAGATCTGATGGATATTATATTGCTCAATTACCTGGGTACCCTGAGACTACAACAGCATTTCAAATGCATGGAAATAGATATGAAGATATAAGATCGATAATAGAAGAAGATGAACATCAAGAGTGGAATTTTAGAGTAAGAAAGATAGGGGAAGAATATACGGGTAAGATAGATACTAGTTTTCTTTTCTTCAGTGGGAGAAGAAGATTCTTAAGATGTGAAGATATAGCTGAGATCTATATTCCAAAAGATTATTTTGATTGCAGAGAACTTAATGCTAAATTGTCTGGCAATTCAAGATGGAAAGTTGATGTTTATGGAGAAGAATATTTGAACTATGTTTCTGGAGTAGCCGAAAAAGTATTTTACGCAATGCCCTCTAAGCTTATAGATATGTCTTATTTAGATATAAATCTGCAACGTAATAAACCTATAAGAATAGACATACTAAAAAGAACAAGATAAAATGATTTGCCCAAATACACTTCTTTCTCTGAGAGCTCTCGCAGAAATATAAAAAATAAGGCGGTAAGCCGCCTTTAGAAGTTAAAAAATAAAAAATAAACTTGCCCTCAGAGTTATCTGAAGACCTGTATGCCTAGATCAGACATTTCAGAATGTACTGCAGCAACTTCCTTCTGAGCCTGTCTTCCAAGAACATAAGGTGACTTCACACCGGTCATTATAGTTATAACTCGAACCTTGTTAGCAAAGTCCTTGTTAACTCTTGCCCCGATTATAACTTGAGCATCTGGGCTGATGTTCTCTGTTACGAGCTCACCAACACCTGAGAATTCCTCAAGCTTGAAGTCTGCACCGCATGTTATGTGGATTAACGCCCCAGTGGCTCCCTTATAATCAACATCCAACAAAGGATGTGTAAGGGCTTGCTTTACAGCTTCTTCAACTCTCGCAGTAGTATCTGACTCTCCAACGCCTATAACTGCAACGTCGCCGTTCTTCATAATAGCTGAAACGTCTGCATAGTCTAAGTTAATCAATGAAGGCAAGGTAATAGTCTCGACTATTCCTTTTATCATTGTACTGACAAGCTCGTTTGCTACTGCGAATGCCTGCTCCATTGGCAAGTTACCTGCGATGTCGACAAGACGGTTGTTATCTATTACGATAACAGTGTCAACTACTTCTGACAACTCCTGTAAACCGAACTCAGCCTTATCTATTCTGGCTCGTTCACAGTCGAATGGCATTGTAACGACACCTATGACTACAGCTCCTGATTCCTTAGCCAGTTGTGCAACAACTGGTGCGGCTCCAGTACCTGTACCACCACCCATTCCTGCGAGGACGAAGACCATATCAGCGCCAGTCACTGCTTTCTTTAATTCTGACAAAGACTCCTTAGCTGCTTCTCTTCCCCTTGCAGGGAATCCTCCACAACCAAGACCTCTTGTGAGCTCCTTACCGATAAGAACTTTCTCATCAGCTTTGGTTATGCTCAAATGAAGTGCATCAGTGTTAATACCATATATTGTAGCTCCGTTGATTCCCTTGTTGAAAAGCCATGTTATGGTGTTGCAACCAGAACCTCCAGCTCCTACAACCTTGATATTAGCCTTTCCTGCACGTAATTCATCAAAATTAATACTGTGCGTCTCTACATTCTTCAATGCCTCTTTCGCAAAATCAAGTACCATGTATCATACCTCCTTTCATTTATGCGTTCTTTAGAAAGAGCTAGTTTATATATTTGATTATGACAAAAAAGTTATTAAATTTATTCAATAAAATTGAAGGTTATACCTTAAAAACTAATTTTACAAATAAAAAGATTTATCAGACTATTTTCCGACGGCAATTTTGAAGCTTTGAGTTATATCATCTGCAGGTATCTGCATGAAAACATCATAATCTCCAGTTTCATTTAAGTAATACCCT
>DAIEOU010000077.1 GCA_027348755.1 archaeon | reverse complement strand
ATAATAGCAATAAAAGATCTTGGATACACTGGAGAACACGGATTGAAACTTCTTGTCGAAGCAAGCCAAGAAGAAATGGCACAACAGGAACTGATAAAAGAACGTAACTTATTAATGCGATTCTTTGAAACTCTTGGAAGAAATAGAGAGAAAGCAACATATGGCATAGAAAAAACTAAACTTGCCCTTGAGCGCGGAGCTGTTGACCTTCTTCTTATATCTAAAGATGTTCCAAAAGAGCAAATTATTGATCTTGAGAAGGCGGCAGAAAACATAGGTGCTACAGTTGAGATAATCTCTCTTGACAATCAAGATGGTCAACAGTTTCTTAATCTGACTAAGGGTGTTGGTGCAATTCTTAGATTCCAAATAGAATAAAAATCAAAATATTCTTATAATCCAATTAGGGAATCTTCCACCATCGTTACAATGGTATACCTTGTGAGTAATCTGGTTAAATATACCCTTTACATTATACCCTTCCCTCTCAAGCATGTTCTCATTTTCAGAGTTAAGAGCAAGTTGCGGAGCCTTGAATATTTTTGGTGAGAAACCAAAGCATTTTCTGAACATGCTCTCTCCTTCATAAACATAACTCTCATTCCTTAAGAAAGCAAATTCTCTGTATGTATGATACACTCCATGAAGTCCAAGAGTCTTGTTTAAACCAAGTATGTATTCGCACCATGACTTATTCTCTGATATTGCACTCCCATTAAAATCTGGAATTACCCATAATACATCTGAATTCTTAAGCAAAGAGCTGTCGCATTTTATCCCTGGAGAAACATCATCAAGTTCTGTATGCGAAAAGAGACGCACAGCCCATAAGGCAAAAAATAATACAACGATGCATAAAAAGAGGTATAATGCAATTTTTCTTTTGTTCATACAAGTTCTAACTTTAGTGCATATTAAAGTTTTCTTGCATAGAAATATATACTAAAAAAGCATTTAATATTATGCTTAGAACTGTAATAGATGCATCAGCCCTGATATCTACAGAACTACTTAGAACTGAAGCTGCAAAAAGAATGTCTAAGTTATACAAAATACCTTACGCTGAAGCATATAATCTTGCAGGGAACTCTGTGGACGAAATGCTTAGTAACCCCCAATACCAAAAAATAATTCTTGGTGCATTCATAGGTCACACTATTATTCTTGCAAGAAGAAGAATGTCTGGGCTTGAGAGCAAGACAGAAGCACAATAAATCATTTAAACACCCTAAGCCTCGGTTTCCTATGGAAAAAAGAAAAAAGCATGACGAACTTATGCTTGAAGCCAAAAATTTCTTTGAAACTTACAAAAAAGAGATAGGTCAATCTATAAGAGCTGGAGAGAGAGTAGTACATGTATCTTTTGTAGATCTCTCAGAATTCTCCCCTATGCTATCAGAAAATCTTATAGAATCTCCAGAGGAGAGTGTAGAAATACTAGAAAGCTCACTTGAAGAATCAGGTTTAATAAAAAGTCCAAGAATACGCCTGCTTGACCTTCCTAAGACTGCAAATATAGCTATAAGAGAGATAAGAGCAAGACATCTTGACAAACTTATATCTATAGAAGGAATAGTAAGACAAGCCTCAGACGTACGCCCTCAAGTAGTAAATGCAAAATTCGAATGCCCTAACTGTGGTGCAATACTTTCAGTTTTACAGATAGAAAGCAAATTCCGCGAGCCAAGCCGTTGTTCATGTGGATGGAAAGGAACTTTCAAGCTTATATCGAAGGAGATGGTTGATGTTCAGAGGCTTACTATAGAAGAGTCACCAGATAGTCTTGATGGAGGTGAGCAGCCAAGAAGAATAAACGTCTTCCTTAAAGAAGATCTTGTAGAACCAAGAATGGAAGAAAGAACAACTCCAGGAAGTAAAGTCAAAATATTCGGAGTCCTTAAGGAAGTTCCAGTACCATTGAAAACAGGATCAATATCAACAAGGTATGATATAGCAATAGAAGCTAACAATGTTATACCTCTTGAGGAAAGCTACGAAGATCTTAACATAGACGATGAAACTATAAAACAAATAGAAGAACTAGCCGCCGATCCTCAAGTTCTCAAAAGACTTTCAAATAGTATAGCCCCGAGCATATATGGATTTGACATGATAAAAGAAGCTGTTCTTCTTCAGTTGTTTGGAGGAGTTAAGAAACAAAAATCTGATGGCGGAGTAACTAGAGGAGACACACATATGCTTCTTGTTGGAGATCCTGGAGTCGCTAAATCTGTTTTGTTAAAGTTCATATCGGCCATCGCTCCAAAAGGAAGATATGTCTCCGGAAAAGCTACTACTGGCGCTGGTTTAACAGCATCCGTAATAAAAGATGAGTTCCTAAGAGGCTGGTCTCTTGAAGCCGGAGCAATGGTTCTTGCAAACAAAGGTACAGTATGCATAGACGAAATAGAAAAAATGAATGAACAGGATAGAAGTACAATGCACGAAGCAATGGAACAACAGACTGTTACAATATCGAAGGCAAATATACACGCGACTCTTAGAGCCGAAACTACAGTTCTTGCTGCAGGAAACCCTAAACTTGGGCGTTTTGACCCATATACAGCCATATCCCAGCAGGTGGACATTTCCCCTTCCTTACTTAGTAGGTTCGATATAATATTCATAATAAAAGACATTCCAAATAAAATGCAAGACGCAGCCATAGCTTCACATGTGCTTGAAGAGCATAAACAAGAGATAGTCAGAGATATAATAGAGCCAAGGCTTCTAAGAAAATATATTGCTTATGCAAAACAGAAGATAAAACCAAAGCTTACAGAAGAAGCTGCAGATGAAATAAAAGAATTTTATGTTCGCCTAAGAAATCAGTCAAGTAAGTCAGATAGTGCTGTTAAACCTATAGCAATAACTGCACGTCAGTTAGAAGGAATAATCCGTCTATCAGAAGCTTGTGCAAAAGTAAGGCTAAGCAATGAAGTCACAAGAGAAGATGCAAAAAAAGCAATAGATCTTATCAAGCTTTCACTTACCCAGGTAGGTTATGATGAGGAGACAAAGTCATTTGACATAGACAAAGTTACTACGGGAGTTTCAGCCTCAAAAAGAAACAAAATAATAGTCTTGAAAGAGACACTTGCTCAAATGGAGTCTAGACTTGGTAAGCTTATACCTATGGAAGAAATAG
>DAIEOU010000076.1 GCA_027348755.1 archaeon | reverse complement strand
ATCTATTGATATCTTCCCGGTATCAGAGTCTATGCTGCCTTCAATGTGCAGTTTCATCTGAGGAACTGATAGAATTATTCTATTCCCTTCTATGGATCTTACACGCGCATGTACGTATGCGTCTACAGTAGTTACCATGCTTATATTAGGCCTTTCTATCACCGAATAGCCGCCAATCCAGAGTATCTTTCCTGGAGCTTTGGCCTGCGCATCAAATGACATTATATCTACTATTTTTTATTTTGAAGCGGAGTCAGGTTTTTTATATCTATGAGCGATTCTGATTCGCTTAGCAATTTAGGCCCTGAGCCCACCTTGGCTTCTATTATCCTTTCTATTCCCTTTATTTCGTTTATCTTAGACAGGATTTTTGCCTTGTCTGATTTCATGCATATTATGCATGCATTCGGGCCCGCGTCGAAAGTATAAGCGCCAACAATTCTTTTTTCTGATTCGTTAAGATCCTCTATCGCATATATTATCTCCTTGGATATGTCATTTAAGTAGATAATTGGAGGCATTGTATCTAGCATTGTTGAGTGCATGTTCATTGCATCTTTCATAATTATTCTTCCCATAGCGGAAAAATCTTTTTTCTTTATTGCCTCTGTTATCTGTTTGAGGTGGGCTTCGGCTATTTTAGGCCTGAGCTTGAAGAATTCGCTTGACTCCACTGTGTTTTTCATTCCAAGCCTGCTTGATATCTTCTTCTTTTTTGGAGTTGTTATGCATATGAGTATAGTAATCTCATGCCAGTAATCCTCATTAAAGAGCTGCCATGCGATAGAATCGCTTCCATCCGGCTTCCTGCCACGGTCCCATACTACAAATCCTCCGAATAGGCTTCTGCATGCGCTGCCGCTCCCTATGCGTGTTATCTCAGAGAGCCGTTCGCTGCCTATATCAAGGCCTAAGGCCTTGGAAGCAGCAAATGTCAATGCTGCAAGGCCTGAAGCGCTTGACGCAAGTCCGCTTGCTGTGGGAAACGTATTATAAGATACAACAAGTGCTTTTGTATTTACACCTGCAAGCTCTCTGAGTTTTTTTATAGCCAAAAATCTTTCCTGGAGCTCCTTGTCTTCAAGATCTTGTTTTTTGCCATCAAGATAAAACTCATCTTTTGATAATTTTCCTGAGAAAACAACGCTTGTTTTTGTAAGAAGGTCTTTTCCTGATTCAAGAGTTATGCTGAGCGATGAATTTTGAGGCAGATTTAAGAATGGATCTTCGCATTCTTCCCCTTTTCGTCTTTTGCCCCAATATTTGACAAGGGCTAGGTTTGGCCTTGTAGATACGGTGACTATTTTATCTTCCATTATATCAGTATTAGCATATTATGATAGAGTATAGTTTAAAGTTTTTTGGTCTCTGTTCCATATTTGGGAATTGTGGAATTACTACATATTTCGGATAAGGAGAGTCTTATTTCACTTGCAAGATTTTTGGATCGAAATACGAAACCCGGCTTTAATGACGGAGATATGCATCAACTATAACACAGGAGATGAAAAAAGATCGTCGCCTGTGTTTTAGTTTAGATGACTGGAATGCTGCAAATAATAGGAAAATAGGAATATTGCTTATTCCTCCCTGCCTTTACAATTGCATCCTTCTTTTCCACAGCCTCCTTGGCATCCACATCCTGATGATACATTATTGCAGTTGCAGGAACCCATGCCGCATCCATGTTTCATTCTTTTTGAGGCTTTTCTCTCACCCAGCATGTACCCTCTTATAAATGACCTAAGTTCTTTCTCATCCATCGTGTTTAGGAGTTCCTCCATCTTCTTCCACATCTCCATTCTTCTTTCATGAAATTTTTCTCTTTTGTCTTCCATTTTATCATCAATTATAATTTGTAGATATAAGTCTATAAATTACATCTTAGGGTTAGGGTGACTTGAATTCTGCGAGACAGTGGGGCGAAGTCAGGCTTCGGCTAAAGATTCGTGGCGTTTCGCTATTTCCTCAAAGATGCAATGAGCCACATAGATCATAATTTACATGGTACTTTGGAATTAATAAGTAGTAAATGAAGAAGATTGCGATGGGCATGGCAGGCAGTAGAATAAAAAGAGACGGATTTTCATTTATATTTTCAAGAAAAAAGAAAACTTTGAAGAAATATTGCAAAAATAAAATCCTCAGTCTATTTGCAATTGTGAGTGATTTGATGTACAGAAAGTAGACAGCATAAGGGTTAAATATCAGGAAAACTGAGACTAATAATGTAACGATATGGTTTCAATTAATTGTAATTTTGAACCTAGCCGATCGAGGCGAATGATATCTTTAGCATGCCGAAGAATGGATTATGTTGGAGCTCTGGGTTTATCTGAGGATATGGTAAATTTTCCTGCAGGTAGATATATAGACAGCGTTTTAATAAGCAACAAATTAGAAGGTAGAATTCAAGCTGAAAAAAGATTTTGAAGTTATTAATGGAGTACCTATTGAATAAATATACATTTGATACTTGATACAATGTCTTTAACCGTAAATCATAGAATTAAGTCGCCGATAGAGGAGATAGTGCCAATAAGTAGGCAGTTAGGCTATGCGGAGGCATTTAATTTATTAAGAGGTGAAAGAAAGCTCCCTTCTAATTTGTTGCTTGATAGAATATTAGCAAGACCAGGATATCAGAATAGGGAAGAATGGAAGAGATTGGCAAATCGTTATCCTATATGGTGGACCAGAGATCTCGTTGTATATCCTGAATCTGATGGAGTATTTAGAAAAGGAAAGGATGTAGTGGATTCCTATAAAGACAGAGCAGGAAGAACATGGTTATTTTCATTATCTTCTATACCTCAGGAGGCTTTAGATAGAAAGAGTATTGGATTACTAGTGTGTCCGGAAGAGATTAAGACGTATAAAGATAGAGTGGTAGTAGAAGCTGGTCAGAAAAATGTTATTATATTGGAAAATTTTTTGCAGAAGAATGGGTGGGGAATGGTAGATAAAGAAACAGGAATTCCTTTAAGTTTGGGTTTTGGGCAAGACGCACTTTATCCAGAAAGATATCTGAGGAGAACAGAAGGAGTAGGAGTTCGCCCGATCGTTAGAAGTTTGAATAATGATAGTAGGTTGATAATTAATGCAAGCGAGACTCCAGACATGAGATTTGGAGTAGGATTTGTTGATCGTGGGGAGCAGCATCAGTATA
>DAIEOU010000075.1 GCA_027348755.1 archaeon | reverse complement strand
CTGCCTCAACTACCTCTCTAACAACGTCTTCCTGAGTTTTTCCATTTGAAAATCTTAGAGGTTCTAGAGCCTTCCCATTAGAATACAAGCTCCAGTACTTTTTGTCTTTACTATTGTCGTTAACGCTACTGTCTTCCAAATGCTTGAGAGATTCTGAAGTAAGAAGAGTATCTTCAATCTTATCACTCTCTTCGGCATAAAAGTTGTCTTCAAGACTGCTGTCAACTGAGACAGGTTTACCTGAAGAATTGAATCTTAATCGCCTCATTTATTCTCTCTGGCGCATGCATTTATAATAATTTAGATTTAATGCTATGCCTGTTCAATGACTATTCCCTTGGTTGCAGAAGATATGAATATCCTTGACTGAACAGCACGTTTTATTGCAGAATCTAGTGTAGCTATATAAGCTCCTCTTTTTCCTGCTGCAATAAGCCCCTCATCTACTCTACTTTTACCTAACTTTATTTTTTTTATCCCTTTTTTACCCAATATTTCAAGAGCTAGGTCTATGTTCAATCTTTCTTCCCTCTTCGTCTTTAGCCTTAAATCTTTAAGCTCTTGAATTACTTCCCTAGGAACTTTTATAGAAAAACCCTTCTCACTAAGAGAAGATATAAAATCTATCTTGCTTCTTAATGCAGATAAAATAAAACTAGTATCTAGTATTGCTTCCATTTTATGTTAAGACATCCATTGTATATTAAACTTATGAAAGAAAGCTCGTTTCAGAAAGTTTTTATATCTTAATGTATTTGAATGAAAAATGAATGAGGTTGAAGAAAGAGCGCATATAATACATGTTCTTGACGAAACAAGAGAAGCCCTAAAAAACAATGACTCTCCTGCTCTTAAAGATCTATCAAATCAGACAATACACTGCGCCTCGTGCATACAGGATACTGGAAGTATTATAATAGCAGTTCTAAACTATGCCCTGAGCAAAATAATAGAGCGCGGAAAGAACTCTGATATGCCTTCCTGGAAAAGCTTTGTTTCGGAATTTTCAGAAAAAATAGACTCGGCTGCACATGCTCTTGCCGAAGAAAATGAAGTCAAATACCAGTCTGAGCTCGTTAAAGCTAGGAAGCTGCTCGAAAACGCTGCTGGGAACATAAAGCCGTATATACATGAAGTACTTAGAAATGCTGCAATAAACAAAGCTTCTAAACTCTACGAACATGGAATCTCTCGCGGACAGACTGCAAACCTTCTTGGAATAACCCAATGGGAACTTTCAGAGTATTCTGGACCTCGAGTTGAAACAAATCCAGAAATGAATCAGAAGATAAGTGTCAATCAAAGGGCTCAGATGGCCATGGAGTTTCTATCATGAAATACCTCTTATTTGACTCTGGACCTCTGATAAACCTATCAATGAATGGATTGCTTTATGTTCTAGAAGAGATGAAAAAGAATTTTGATGGCAAGTTCATAATAACTAGACAAGTCAAATATGAAATTATAGACAGACCTATGCACGTGGAAAGATTTGAATTTGGAGCAATACAACTAGAATCTCTTCTTGAATCCGGTGTTCTTGAACTTCCAGAAGCTATAGGTATAGATGACAAAGAGCTTTCTATAGAAACTCAAGAAATAATGAATAAAGCAAACCATTGCATAAAAGTTCGTGGCCAATGGATTTCATTAGTTAGCGCAGGTGAAATGTCTTGCCTTGCCCTGGCAGACATGCTTAAAAAACAAGGGCATGAAACAATGATTGCAATAGATGAAAGAACGACACGCGTTCTAGGAGAGAATCCTGAGGAACTTGAACAGCTTATGTCTGAAAGGCTTCATCAGAGAGCAGAGTTAGTTCAGAAAGACCTCTCTGAATTCTCTAAGCACAGATTCATACGCACTTCTGAACTAGTATATGTTGCATACAAGAAAGGGCTTATACACAACCTAAATGATAAAAGAGCCCTAGAAGCTGTTCTATATGCAACGAAGTTCAAGGGAACTGCAATAAGTTACGAGGAAATAGACCAACTCAAGAAGATGTAAGCAACTTCCTATTGCTGAATTCTCCATTCAGTATCTTTTCCATTGGAGTGCGAATTATATCTTCCATTGCAGAGTATACGGCGCCAGCATTGGGACCATTGTAGATAAGCTTATCAAAATAGGTCCAGATATTTCCACCGTTGCTAGATCTAGTATAATAATGATCCGAAACATCTGTTCTAGGACTTAGAGTACAGTCAATGCTCAAAAGTTCATAGTCTTGAGATTTCTCATTAACTATGTGCTTCTCTAGCCTTGAAAAAGAGCTAGAAGTGTGATCAAAGATATCGCTATTCTTTAATCTCCACATATAGGGTTTAAATCCCAATGGAATTAAAGCAGCACTTCTTAAACCAAGTAGAACATCTCTTAATTCTGAAGGTAGGCTCGAGTTGTCCCATCTAACAGGAATACTGCCAGTGTCCTGAGAAATATTGGTGGACAAAGTATCTTGAGACAAAGCAAGCAACGGAAGTATCTTTTGTTCTTTAGACAGCACATACAATTTTTCTATCTTTCTTAAAGTCTCAGAAAAGAGCGCAGAATTATTTTCTGGATAGTTTATAGCATCTGCAAAATTAGAATCTTCAGACAGCAACTCAGCTCTCAACTTATGAAAGTTGTCATCTGTTCTGACCCTTAAGACGACTTCCAATATTGAATCATCATCAGCAAGAACGTTTAGTATTTTTCGTAAGTTCTCTTCACTACCATAAGCAAATCCCATAAAAATAGGTATTGGGTTAATTTAAAAAAGTTTCTAATCAAGAGGGTATGCCTTTCTAGTTATCTTTCCAAATCTCTTCTGACTCTTTACTGTCTTAGCTCCACGCTGCAACATTTTCTTGCTTGAGCGGCCTAGAGCTCTCTGTAATTTACCAACCATACATCTTAATTCAATTCAGGGTTCTTAAACCTTACGAGAAATGGCCCCGGAGGGAATCGAACCCCCGACTTTCGGTCTGGAGCCGAAAATTATACCATTTAACTACGGAGCCTACAATATCCTATCAACTCCTCTATTTTAAAGCATTCCGTTTGCTTTATTATTTAACATTCCAAAAATTTAGACTTCTTTTACATTTACTAAGTTCTATGCTCTTTCTTCCAGACACTCCATCCGCATACAGCTGTTTAAAAGACAAAGCCTTCATGCATATTCCACGACG
>DAIEOU010000074.1 GCA_027348755.1 archaeon | reverse complement strand
GCCGCGGGAAGTGTGCCTTCAAAGAGAATACTAATCTCTGGTATGCCCGGATTTCCAAGTGTCGTGCGGCCGATTACATGCGCGGGGTCCCCCGACTGTAGGGAACGGAGGATTGCGCAGAGAGTCGTCTTGCCCCGCGCATTCTCGGCAAAAATTAGGTTATAGCGCTTGAAACTAACATCTCCCCCTGCTCCATAACTCAGGAATCTGCCTACGTTCTTGATAGAGACGACCTTGTTGAGTGCTCTGTACTTATGAAATCAATGATAGAAAAGAAAATAGACCCTGCAGAAATACCTAAGAATGCACTTGACGTTTTAGCGCAACAAATATTTGGAATGGCTATAACAAAAGTTTGGGATGCAGATCATATGCTCAAGACTATAAGAAAGAGTTATTGCTATGAAAACCTGACTAAAGATGACTTCTTTTCTGTAATAAGCTATCTTGCTGGAGATTATGCACTTGAACATAGGCATGTATATGCAAAAATATGGTATGAGCCTAGTACAAACCAAATAGGAAAGAAGGGAAAACTCGCTCGTGTAATGTATATGACAAATATAGGCACTATACCTGCTGAAGGATTCATAACTGTGGTTGTAGGAAGCGGAGAGGGAAGAGGAGAACAGATTGGAAAAATAGATGAAGCTTTTCTTGAGAGGATGAAAAGAGGAGATATATTCGTTCTTGGAGGACAAAAATATCAGTTCCTTTACTCTAGAGGAATGAAGGCATTTGTAAGAGCCAATGTTTCTAAAAATCCTACTATACCTAGTTGGTTCTCTGAAATGCTTCCACTTACATTTGACATGGGTTGCGAAATAGGCAAATTTAGGAAGCTTTCTAAGGAAAGACTCAAGTCTAAGGATGAGTGTGTCAAGTTTATAACAGAATATTTGTATTGTAAAAAGTATATAGCTGAAGAAATATACAGTTATATAAAAGAACAGTCAGATTTCTCTGAAGTACCAGATGAAAGCAATATAATAGTAGAAAAATTCAAAGCCGAAAAGGAATTCATGCTTTTTCATACAAGTTATGGAAGAAGAGTCAATGACGCTCTTGCTAGAGCATATGCATTTGCCGCTGCTAGAATGAAACATAGAGATGTAGAAATGGGAATAACTGACAATGGATTCTTCATAGCGGCTGAAAGTCTTGATGATAAGAAAATAATAAGTTTTGTGAATTCTTCTAATTTGGCAGAAATATTAAAAGAAGCCATTGAAAAAACAGACATATTGAAAAGAAGGTTCAGACATTGTGCTTCAAGGTCATTAATGATATTGAGAAACTATAAGGGCCGTGAAAAAACAGTCGGAAAACAGCAAGTACATTCAGAATTTCTTTTTACAGCTGTAAAGAAGATAAGTAATGAGTTTCCTATATTGCAAGAGGCAAGAAGAGAAGTGCTTGAAGATCTTATGGACATAAAAAATGCAAAGAAAGTGCTTGAATGGATTGAAAAAGGCAAGGTAAGAATGAAGTTAATACACATTCCAATAGTCTCTCCATTTGGACTTAGCTTGTATATGCAAGGTAAAAGTGATATAATCAAGATGGAGGACAAAGCAGCTTTCCTAAAGAGAATGCATCAGCTTCAATTAGGAATAATAGAAAGCAAAAAATGATTGAGTATATTGGAAAATGTATAGTTGTAAATGAAAATGGTAAAAAAATATTAGTAATAGGAGATTTGCATATAGGATACGAAGCTTCGCTTAATGCTTCGGGTATATTTGTTACAAGAACTCTTGTAGAAGAAAGTCTTAAAGATATAGAAGAAATATATGCAAAAACAGGAGAAGTGAATAAAGTAATATTATTAGGAGACTTAAAGCATACATTTGGAAGAATATTAAAGGAAGAATGGGATGGAATTAGGGAACTTATTAATCTTCTTAGAAAAATATCAAAAAAAATAATAGTAATAAAGGGAAACCATGATGTGCTTACAGATATAATAGCTGATAAGATAGGATTTGAAGTAAAGGAGTATTATATTGAAGGCGAAAATGCTTTTATACATGGTGATAAAGATTTTAATGAAATATGGGAAAAAAATGTAAAAAACATAATATTAGGGCACATACATCCTGCTGTAAATATATCAGATTCGACAAAAACTGAAAAATATAAGTGTTTTTTGGAAGGAGAATATAAGAAAAAAAAGATATTTGTCGTTCCGAGCTTCATATCAGCAAACGAAGGAACTGATCCGAGAGATTTTGAAGCAGATTTACCTTGGAATGTTAATTTAAACAAGTTTAAGGTGATAGTTATTGGAGAGAATTTGAAAAACTTCGATTTTGGAAAATTAGAAAATATAAAATAATATATTTATTACTTTTTAGATTCCCAGTTAAAATTAACCTGAGGTATAGGTAAATGAACTGGAAGATTTATCTGATCTTCTATATCAACTGCTCTTGGAGTGCATTTCTTAAGCAAGAAATTAAATAAAGCTTCTTTGAGAGAATTATTCATTTCTTTTTTCTTATAAGTTTTAGAAAAATCTTTATCTTCTTCTTTTTCTAGGCTTATTGTTAAAACTCCTTCTAGAAGAACTTCACCCATTTTTGTTTCCTTCTTAGCAGAAGCATCGAGATATTCTACAGAATATTTGAATCCTATATTATATATGGCTGCAGCTTTAACAAAATCAACATTTTCTTTAGTTATTTCTGTAAAATCTATATTAAGATTTTTACTAAGTCTTTGTGCTAAAGCTTGCTGACGCTCCACGTGCATCTTAATGAAATTAAAACCTAGTACTTTCATATTAAAAATTAAATAAGATCTTCTTCAGAGACCACTACAAAATCACCTATAGCGATTATTGTATTATAAGGTATAAGCACTTCTTTATCTGATGAAACTTCTAAATTGAGACTTCGTGCATAAGCAGTTGCATCTTTTAATATAAGCTGAATAAGCTCTCCGGTTTTTGTTTCAAAATTGACATCTTTAACAAAACCTAATCTTTTACCTTCTTTTGTCACCACAAGCCTTCCAACAATGTCACGTAAAGGCTTTTTATCAAGTGTCATAGTCAGTATTAATGGTGTGTATATATAAATGTTTCTTTGATTTTTATGTATTATATAAGAATAAATAAAGAAAAACACTCACCCTATTGTTTCTTATGGAATTAAAGAAAATGTTTATAAACTAATTTTCGAATTTCTTCTTTTCTATTTTTCTTTTTTAAATATTTAT
>DAIEOU010000073.1 GCA_027348755.1 archaeon | reverse complement strand
CTGTTGAAAAGGTAAAGGAAATAGGAAGAGACTCTTTTGAAATAATTCTTGTCCCTGAACACAAGCCCATAAGTTATAAGTCTGGCCAGTTTGTTTTTCTGAGGGTTTATAATCATAAACTTTCCAGAGAAGCACACCCTTTCTCTATAGCCAGCAAGTCAAATGAATACAGATTAAAAGTTATAGTTAAGAGGCTCGGAGACTTTACTGAAAATATAAGTCATATAAAAGAAGGGGACAGGGTTTCAGTTGAAGGTCCATATGGCAGATTTAATTTCTACAGTTCTCCAAAACACGACCAGATATGGGTCGCAGCTGGAATAGGAATAACTCCATTCTTAGGGCTTGTTGATGATTTGGACAATGAAAAGACAAGAAATAGAAAAATAGACTTATACTATAGCGTAAAAGATGATTCTGATGTTATAGGTATAGAAACTTTAAAGGAAGCTGAGAAGCGAATTAAAGGCCTTAGAGTTATATTATGGAAGTCTTCTGAGAAAGGAAGAATTGATGCAGAAAAGATATCAAGCATAAGCGGCAATCTCAATGATAAAGAGCTCCTAATATGCGGCCCTTCAGCTTTCAAAGAAGGAATAATGGCCGGATTTTCTGCTGCAGGAGTTCCTAAAAAAAGAATGCATGAGGAGGCATTTGATTTCAGATGAGATTCAAAAAGCTTAGGTTAGTTGTTGGAATTGCGATGATTATATTCGTGTTAGTAGTTGGAAACATAATAGTCTCTGGCTTTATGCAGAATAACTCTAGCAGTTCTCAAGCAGGGGTTCCAGTAAACATAATAAAAAGTGGGCAGCAGGCCCCAAGTGTAACGGTACAGCCTGCAAGTTCAAATACTCAAGATTTGAACGCTCAAGCTGCTCAGGCCTCTCCGCCTGTTCAGCCTTCTCAGCCACAGATGATGTTTCAACAGATTAATACTAGGGCTTCATAAGTGTAAGATATTAAAACATTAATTTATTTAGTGAGAGATGAAAAGGGTAATTCAGATATTAATATTTGCTAGTATTTTCACTTTAATATATTTAGGAATGAATTATTTTGTTCTCTCTGGAATATTCGGCCTTTTGAATATTGCTAAATCTGGAATTTTTTATGTTTCTTTGTTTCTTCTTTCTGGTTCATTCATAGTTGCAAGCGTAATTGAGCATAACACGCCTAATAAAATAACAAGATATTTCTACATACTCTCATCTACGCTTCTTGGAGCGGTTTTTATCTCATTAAGCGTTTTAATTGTTTATTATATAATTAATATTTTTATACACATACAAGCGTTTATTGTAATTGGATTGATATTAGTATTAACAATATATTCTATAATAAATGCGGAGAACATAGTTACTAGAAAGATTAAGGTTGAAATTCAAGGTCTTAAGAAGCCGATGCGTGCTGTACAGCTTACAGATATACATCTAGGTACCGTGCATTCTTCTCCTTTCTTGAAAAAGATTGTTGAAAAGACAAACTCTCTCAAGCCAGATGTTGTTTTTATCACAGGAGACCTTGTTGACGGTTCTGCTCCTTTAACATCTGACATAGTTTCTCCTATAAACAAAATAAAAGCAAAGACATTTTTCACAATAGGCAACCATGAGATATATGATGGAATTGATGAAGTAATGAATCTTCTTAAGACAACTAAGCTAGATATACTAAGAAACAAAGTTGCGAAATTCAAAGAATTGCAGATTATAGGAGTTGATTACAGCGATGACAAGGAATACCTAGGAAAAATTCTCCCAAATATGGAAATAAAAAAGAATAAGCCATCAATATTGTTATATCATCCTCCTTCTGACCTTAAGTTTTCTAATATGTTTGGGATTCAATTGCAACTTGCAGGACACACGCATGCTGGGCAGATATTTCCATTTAATTTACTTGTAAGAACTTCTTTCAAGTATGTAAGGGGATTTCATAAAGAAGGAAAATCAAGCATATATGTCTCTCAAGGGACAGGAACATGGGGACCTGCAATGAGGTTAGGAAGCAAAAGTGAGATAACAGTTATAGAACTAGTGCCCGAGAAGCTGAGATAAGTCTGCCTTTAACGCAGGAAGCATTGCTGTACAATATCCATGGCCGCAGCTGTTTATTATTGTCAGATTTTTAGGTTGCCCTGCTAGGCTGTAAGTCGTCTCTGCATCAGACAGCGGGATTATACTGTCATTCGAGCTGTGAATCATGAATACTTGCCTAGGAGATATTCTAGATATATAATTGTCTGGATCTATTGATACGAGATACGGCGTGTAAGGGCTGTTCTCATACGGAGAAAAGTGAAATCCAGATGTGCTTATTCCAATAAACCCTTTTATTCTGCTGTCGAGTGCAGTTGCTATTATTGCATATCTTCCACCCATGCTTTCCCCGGACATTGCTATGTCACTTTCATTAACTTGGGGCATGCTTCTTAAGACGTCGAAAGCACGCAACGCATCAAAAACTGCAAGATGTTGCATTGGCTCTTTCCCTTCACTAAAAATTGGATAATCCTGATCGGGGCTTAGATAGAAGCCTCCAGTCTGCCCTATACCTCTTTGGTCTATGGTAAGAACGGCATATCCAAGATGGGCAATTATTGACGCAAGTCTTAGCTCGTCCTCTTTCTTCACACCGCCCCCTGGAAGTAGAACCAGGCCAGGAACATTAGAAGCGTTTGAAGGCATTACAAGCAGGCCATATATTGTTGTAGAATAATTGAGTAATGGCCTGCTAGGGTAGTTTACTAAATAGTAATCAAGAGTGTCATTTACATATTCAAGAGATATATTTGCATTTACCTGCCCCCTGTCTTGGGAGTATGAGAAAGATTCTCCAGAAAAGGAGTATATATTTTTATTAGAAATTGAGGAGTTCAATAAAAATGCGGAAAGTATTATGATTAATGCTACTAGTATTGTGACAAAAATATATGCCTTACGCATCAAAACATGAAAAATGTTAGATTTATTAAGCCTTCTGCGCACTATGTTTGATGGCAGCAACAGCACCTGGAGCAAAGAAAAGAAAACTCGACTATAATGTCGACCAGACAACATATGACGAGTTCGCCAAAGCCTGTAGCAGAAAGGGATTTGCACCGCAAGTCATCCTTGAGCAGGCTATGCGCAAGTTTACACAACAAGGACAAATCTAATTTTTGTTTTTTAATAGTTATGCACTTAGCTTTTGCTGCGTTATCTTTGCCAGTTCACTTACCTGCATCCAGAGGAATGACCAAAC
>DAIEOU010000072.1 GCA_027348755.1 archaeon | reverse complement strand
GAAGTAATGTTGGCACGACAAGGCTGCCAGTAATGTAATATGCAACGCTGAGATAAACTCCTGCAATTGAAGTCATAGCCATAAGTTTCCAGTTCCATTTTTTAGGCAGGAAACCTCTCGCCCCATTTAGAGCATGAGCTGCTCCGAAAACAATTGAAGATAATAACACTGCAATAAATGGTCCTATTAGATTGTACATCCAATTTTGTATAATTCCTCTGAAAATAATCTCTTCTGGGAATGCAAAAAGTATCAACGCATATATTATTATTGGAACGAGCATGCACAGATTGGTTTTGTTCAAACCGATTCTGCCAAACTTGATGATTTTGTTCGCTATAATTAGAGTAATTAATGCAAGAAGGAAGACAATAAAAAATAAAGTAAGATCCGAAGGGATAAACGAATAATACTTGCTAGGTTTTCTTGTAATAAAGAATAAGCACACTACTAATGAATAAAGTGCAATAACAATCACATGATATCTGGATATTGATTTAGAATCCATTTTATACAAATTATTCTTTAGTTTATTTAATAAATATATCCTGAAACTAGTTCTTTACTAATGCTTTTAAACTAGAAGTATTTCAATATCGAATGGAGACTCTAGAGAAAAGGATACGCATAATGCGTCTTCTTACTATAGCCATGATTGTCAATATAGCTGTTGCAGCATATATATACATACAGGAAAAAGGAATTTCTATAGCAGGAGACTCATGCTTTGCAAACACTTCTGCAGGCCTAGGAAGCTGTGCACAGGTTCAGAGCAGTATTTTCGGAAGTCTTTTTGGAGTCCCAGTTTCAATATATGGAGTAATAGCATTCGCCTTCATGGCACTAGCAAGTTGGAGTTATGGGCATAGTCTTAGACATGGAAAGCCAATACCGCATATAGAGCATGCAGAATTTGAAAGATATCTTTCAATGGCATTTATATTAGGAGCTATATTCGCAGCTATATTCATAATTCTTCAATTTACAGTTATAGGAGCTATATGTGAATACTGCCTCATAACTGACAGTATTACAATTGTTTCTGCAGCATTGTTCATAGTTACTTTTAAAAGAAGATAATTCCTATACAAAATATGAAATTTGCAACTAAACTTATTCTATTCGCGGCCGCAGTTGTTATAATAGTTCTAGCTTTTGCATTCTTTCCTTCCGCAAATTCAACAAAATATGATTCATTCGCCCAATGCCTAAATGGAAAAGGAATGAAGATATACGTAGCTTCATGGTGCCCTCACTGCCATGATCAAGAGGCAATGTTCGGATCAAGCTTTAGTAAACTAAGCTCAGTCGTATGTTCAACAGACCCTTCCCAAGAAACTCAGGAATGTCAGAGTCTTGGAATACAATCTTATCCTACCTGGAAGTTTCCTAATGGTGCAATGCAACCTGGAGTTTTAAGCCTTGAGCAGCTCTCTGCAATATCTGGCTGTCCGCTTCCTTAATTTTCTTTCTCAAACTTATCAAGTCTTTTTTCTAACTCTTCAATCCTCTGTTTCATTGCTTTCTGATTAGATGCGTAATTTTTATCCATGCTTTCTACAAAATCATATAGATATGCATTAAACAAAGTGCTCAGCTTTCCTCCAAAGAGGTGTAACTGAGTCTTAGCTTTATCAAGGGCACTCTTGTCGACTGTTATGTTTACTCTTATTTTCTTTCCCTTCTTTTCCTTTTGTATATCTATGAACTTAGCCATGTGCTAAAGTGTGTATTATGGTATATAATTCTTTCGGATACTCAAGGTTTAAATAGCCTGATTTTCAGAATGATGTATGACATTAACTAGAACAGCTGTTAAAGCGAGAGTCTCAAGAAAGACAAATCCTGCTTTAGCTGAGACTATAAGACTCGCCACAAAAGAGAAGTCATGGTTTGCCTTGGCAAAGATTCTCTCTGGTGGATCTAGAACACACGCTGCGTACAATTTATCAGAAATATCAAATGCTGATGGAGTAAAAGACGGCTCTGTTGTAGTAGTTCCAGGAAAAGTTCTAGGACAAGGACAGATTACAAAGAAGATAAGCATCTCAGCATTATCTTTCTCAAGTTCTGCATCTGAGAAACTAAAGAAATCCGGAGTGGAAGCCAGTACAATATTTGATCAGATAAAGAAGAATGCCAAAGCACAGGCAGTGGTGGTTATAAGATGATAGGAAAGGTTATAATTGATGCTTCAAATGCAAGACTTGGAAGACTTGCAAGCCATGCTTCCAAACAAGCACTTCTCGGAAATGAGGTAGTTATAGTAAATTGCAATGCTGCAGTCATAACTGGAAACAAGAGGACTACAATAGAAGATTATAAAGTTTCAAGACAAAGAGGAGGATCAAGTCTTAACGGGCCTCATTTCCCTCAGAGTTCAGAGAGACTTGTGAAAAGAACAATACGTGGAATGCTTTCATACAAGCAGGGTCGCGGTCTTTCAGCTTTTAAGAGGATAAAATGTTATTCAGGAATGCCTTCTGAATATGAAGGAAAAGCAAAACCATTTGCTGCTCAGAAACCAACTTTATCTAAGACAATAGGTCTTGGAGAGCTTAGTAAGGAGATATAATGTCAAAGAATATTATACTTGTGTCAGGAAAGAGAAAGACTGCAGTAGCAAAGCTTAGAGCAGATTCAGGTTCAGGAGCTATAATATTTAATGGAGTTTCTTCAGAGGCACTTCCTCTTTTCCACAAACTTGCTCTATCTGAACCTATAAAGATATTTGAGAGAGAGATAGGTCCTGTAAAATATAACTTTCATATACACGCACTCGGTGGAGGCAAGGAAGCTCAAATACAGGCTGCAAGACTTGCAATAGCTAAGGCGCTTGTCAAACTATCAGGCTCTGATACTCTAAGAAAGGCATACCTAGTGTATGACAGAAACATGCTTGTTGCAGACGCAAGAAGAAAGGAAGCAAACAAGCCTGGAGACTCAGCTCCAAGAGCAAAGAGACAGAAGTCTTACAGATAATTTTATTTTTTTATTTTTTAGCAATATCCCAAAGGTGATTAAAATATGAATTCATCTCCCTAGCTATTAACTCATTTTTTATTTGGATAGCATACGGCTTATCAGAAGTGTATACAAATCCGACCATATCTCCATATATTATTGTAGTAACCTTAGAAGGGATTCCTTCTATGAATCTATTTTCTCCAATTTTATTGTACAATTGAATAATTTTGTTATCTCT
Source organism: archaeon (assembly GCA_027348755.1). GTDB lineage: Archaea > Nanobdellota > Nanobdellia > Pacearchaeales > GW2011-AR1 > DAIEOU01. The sequence goes on along the minus strand of DAIEOU010000072.1, from coordinate 79 downwards.
AAATGTTGAATCCCATATCCCTCGGTATGTAATAAATTTATGAATTTTTTCTCTTCTTGCTTGTCTAATCAAACTTTCT
>DAIEOU010000071.1 GCA_027348755.1 archaeon | reverse complement strand
GGTGTTCGAGGTTTTACAAAATCAATCGCCTTTGGATATCCTAATCTTAAAGTTTTTTCCATAAATCCAGGCGGCACAGCCACTCCAATGACAAACTTTCGTGGAATACATCCATCAAAAGTCGGGAATTTGATACTTTCAGCTGTTGAAGGCAAATACAAAGTATCGAGTGGTGGAGACATAGACGTTTGGAAGATATATCCTAGTTAGCTTATCATACAAATCCTTTAATACTTTCAATATCACGAGAAGTTTATGGCCGGAACACTTGCAGACCAGCTTGTAAGCGATGTTCAGAGATACCGCAATCCTAGAGGTTTTCTAAAAGAAATATATAGAACACTTTTCGAAGAGAACACTAATTTTCTGAGAGCTAAGCCATATAAAGAAGTCTTTCAGGGTTCTGAATCAGATGCTACAAATTTCTTTCTCACTTATGTGAATATTCTTAATACTAGGGGGTATGGTCTGAGAGGTAGAAGATATCATCCTATGCGTAATCTCTCTCGTCGCGTAAGAGAAGCGGCTTACGCTAAAGGCATACCTGGCATAGAGCTTCCTCTAAGACGCAGGGGCGATGAGGATGAATGCTTTGACGACTGGGACGATGATGCAGACAGATATATAGGAGAAGATGATGGGAATGACGAAGAGGATGAGGCTGACGAAGCTGACGAAGAGGATTAGTTCTGACAATGACATATAAATTAATTGAAAGAATAAAGTCAAAAGCTTTAGAAGCAAGGAAGGACTATGAACTATTTAGAGAGTTTGAGAGTTCAATGTCCCGAGAGAACTGTCCTGCCACGCATTCTTTGCTTGAGAAAGGATATGTTTACCCTCAGAATATACGCGTATTTTCAATTTCGGCATTAAGTAGAGGAAAAGCTGAAAGCTTTTTAGATACTGTTTACATGTATACTCGACCAGGAATAGAAAGAAGTAAGCATCTTAAGCTCGTCGGTCCTCTGCTTGAGCTAGTAATTTAAAGAATATTTTTAAACCCTCATTTTTAGGGTCTTGTATGAAAAACGGACTTAATTTTAAGGGAGAAAGGTCGGATTCGGTATACCGATTAGGGTATTCTTTTGCAGATGCTTTTCTAAATTCATATTTTACAACAATTCATCTTGATACTGAAAATCTTTCGAGTGTTCGTGATGAGCCTTTCATAGCTCTGCCTTTTCCACATACTAGATATCTTGACATACCTCTCGAAGGGCATTTTATAATGAAAAATACTGGAAGAGAAGCGTATTTCATAATGGCTGAATCTATAGGCATGCAAGGTCTTCTAAAAAAGTTCGGTGGAGTTTCCGTAAAGAGATCTAAAGATTCAAGGGTAAATGGAAAAAATCATTCTAGGGAAGAGAGAGCATATCAAAGATGGAGGCTGTATGAATCAATAATTCCTTCTCTTCTTTCTCAAGGAGAAATAGTTGTAATACATCCAGAAGCTGCAATGAATGTTCGAGGTTTTAGGCAAGGCGTTTTATCAGGCCTTGTAAAATCCCAGGAAAGATACGGGAATAAAATAAATTTTCTTCCAATCATAATAAATTCAGAATCAGGATATTCATTGGGAAAGACACACACGCTAAGAGCTGGAGAGCCATTTAATGCTTCTACTGAGAGTGAGATAAAAAGACAGCTTGAAGAATATTTATAATTTATAACATAAATGCTTAAATATTAGTTTTGCATTCGATATTTATGCCTTCAGGCTTAGCTAGTATTGTTCTTAATCATGTTAGAATTATAACAAGGAGTAAAACTCCGCGAGTTCTTCCCGGACATGAGTCCGATCCTTCAGTCATGGAGAATATATTTGTATATTCAGGTAAGGCTGGCTCCCAAGACAGCACGACACATGTATCTGTATTCATGTCAGAGGAAGATTATAATCTTCGAGGAAAGCCTAATGAAATATCCTACAATATACAAGGGATGTGTATAAACTAGTTGGGCATCGAATATCATTGCAAGCTATTAGTCGACGAGAATATTTCTGCAGGTATGATTTGCTTTCGTAATAATAAAATTGTTGTCCCTTACAGCTCTTATTGGATTGGAGATATTCCTCCAGAAAATGTTTCTAAAAATCTTAGTTTTTTAGGAGTGGCTTTTGCAAGGGATTTATATCTTCAATCAGGTAGTATTGCACCATCAATTGACGTATTCATGAGAGATTCTACAATATCTATCTTAATTAGAGAGAAAGACAACAGAAAATTCTTGGATTAACGAGTCAAACTCTCGCTTTCTTAATTAATTTAATCAACAATGTCCTTGACAATTCTTCCGTTTTCAACCATTCCATAATTACCGAAGTCTAACGCATCCCAACGCTCAAATAACTTGTCTAGCTTGCCTGCAAGCTTTGCGAAATATAATGTCATTACAGTTCCATGTGTGCATATCACTATCTTCTTGCCTTCATACTTTTTGTCTATGCTGTTTACAGCGTCTGTAAACCTGTTCAGTGCGTGGTTCGCTGTTTCCCATCCAAAAGCCGTGAAGTCCATGTCCTGAAATATTCTTATTTTCATTCCTTCATACTCATCGCTAGTTAACTTCTCAGAACCAGGTCGAGATATTTCTCCAAACTCTTTTATCTTTATTATTTTCTTTCCGAGTCTTTTTGCAAGTGGCTCTAGAGTTAAGAATGCCTTTTCTTCCTCTGATGATATGAGTATGTCTGCATTATCAAACATCTCATTTTTTGCAAGCTCTTTAGCGCATTTTTCTCCGTCTGCTGTAAGAATCCAGTTTTCAATGGGAATTGACTTATCAAGCTTCGTTTTTGCATGTCTTACAAATATTATCTCGTTGTTCACTTTCATCTTTTGACAGATAGCCTTAAAAACTCTTCTTTGTCTGAAATTAGGTGAGTCAGCGAGCTGACTTTCGGAGAGTGCCTTTCGATAGGCAAAGATGCTAATACATTTTCTCTCTGAGGAAGGTCCGGACACCAGCCATTAATTTGGCAAAATGACGAGGCGTTGAAAGACGCAGTACATTGATGTACAGCTCCAGAACAGAAACGACACAGCTCCATTTGAGCTATGAACCTTGCGGGAAGCTGCGAGAATGGAGATATGATGAAACGGCTGCCTTCGTCGGTGCAAGAGCCCTAGCCGCTCGCTTAAGTCAAATTACGCAAGTGTTTGACTTTCAGAGAATTGCAAAATTCTCTGCAGTCTGATGTCAGCAAGGATTGTTTGTCGCAAGGCAAAGTCCTACAGAATCTGGCCTATCGCTGACTCACATTATTTTTCTTCTTGGTATTAAAAACATTTAAAAGTGATTTGCCGTTAGCGTATATACGGGGATGTAG
>DAIEOU010000070.1 GCA_027348755.1 archaeon | reverse complement strand
AGGGGATTTAAGATTGTAAAGATAGAGAAGAACTCAGAAGAAAGAGTAATTTATATGAATTGTAAGATAAATTAAAATTCTAATCTTTCGAGTTAAGATCCCTGTTTTTACAAAGCTAATTTTATCGTCGAGAAAAAAGCGCCCGGACCAGGATTTGAACCTGGGAATCCTTTTGGGAAACGGGATTAGCAATCCCGCGCAGTGACCGCTGTGCCATCCGGGCTTGATTTAAGGTATGTTTAGAGTCTTTTAAAGATTTGGTATATTCTTTTTAACCATTTCCTTGTTCAATAAGCCTGCCTCAATTCTATCAAGATGTTTTTTATTTGCAGGCCGTATATTTTGTATCCATTTTTCTAGATTTGCGAATCCAGCAAGGCATATTTTGTACTCTATCCCATCTTTTCTCACCGATTGCCAGATATACGGTCTAAAACCTAATTTAATTAGGAGTTGCAACAAATCGTCGCGAAGATTTTTAGAGGCTAGCCCGAATTCTATTTTTGGGTAATAATGAAATTTAGTTCTGTTCTTATCAAAACGCACACATCCATCTGTGTCAAATAAACCCCGAACAAATGCTTTCTTTATTCTTAAATTTCCATTTATAATATACTTAGGTATGGAAACAGTGTAGACTTTGCTTCCAGGCATAAATCCATGCTTAACAAAGAATGAAGTTAATATTTTATTGCAGGTCTGTATACCATAACTAGCAGGACCGCGATATTTTGGTTTTATATCTATTCCGAATAATTCTATGATCATTGAGGATACATACCTATAGTACTCTTGCTCATTTACGCTTCCTCTCATCTCCCAAACCAAGTAATTTTTATTAGTTTTGTATAAAGTGCCGTCTCCTGTGTGCATACCTATAAGTTCGGCTTCTTTATCTTTCACTAATAAGGCTGCTCAATTTATAATAAATATTTAAGCTGTAACTCTAAAGGATTGACCAATTGCTCTGTCTGTATACGAGAAGGTTTAAAAGCCGTCGGTTCTGAGAATATGTATAGCGCGGTAGAGCAGCCTGGAGTGCTCGCCAGGCCCATAACCTGGAGGTCGTGCGGTTCAAATCCCACCCGCGCTATTAAAACATGGCTTTATTATTAGGGATAATTTTAGCTTCTCTTGCAATGCTGGGGTGGGGATTCGGAGATTTCTTTATACAGAAGGCTACAAGAAAAATAGGCGACTGGGAACCCCTGTTTCTCATAACTTTTTTCGGAGCTATAATACTTCTTCCATTTGTATATGACAAAATACCTGCTGCTCTAAGCAGTACAAAAGACGTTCTAATATTATTTGGAGCCTCCGCAGTTCTGTTTTTTGCAGCTCTTCTTGACTTTGAGGCTTTAAAGAAAGGAAAACTTTCCGTTGTAGAACCTATATGGTCTTGGGAAATTCCAGTTGGAGCTTTCTTAGCATATATGGTATTCGGAGAGAAAATAACTCTCTCTCAACTCTTACTAATAGTATCCTTAGTTACAGGGCTTTTCATGGTTTCACTTAAGTCTCTTGATATACTCAAAAAAATATGGGTTGAGAGGGCAGTTTACCTTGCTCTTGCTTCAGCAACAACAATGGGAGCAGCGAATTTCTTGATAGGCTGGGGCGCCCGCGTAACTGATCCTTTAACAATAAACTGGTTTGTGAACATATCAGTTGCATTGCTTTGTCTCATATATATTGCATTTACTCGGCCATTATCTGATATAACAAAGAACATACGCAAACATCCATGGATAATAGCGGGAATGTGCATATTTGACAATTCTGCTTGGATAGCTTTCGCTTACGCAATGGTTCTCATTCCTATAGCCATTGCAGTATCTTTGTCAGAGAGTTACATAATAGTCGTTGTTCTATTAGGATTGTTTGTAAACAAAGAGAACATTAAGGTGCATCAGAAGGTAGGCCTAATAATAGCAATATTATCTGCAATAGCACTTGCCGCAATAAGCTAGATTTATAAGCTGAGTATTTTAGCTAAATTTATGGTGGCCGAGAAAGATAGACATTTTGTTTATGCATTTCATATTAAAGGCTCTGATGATTTAGATGCTATTCAGTTAGTGGGAAGAAGTAAAGAAGGATATAAGGTAAGTTTTGTAAGGTCTGCATTTAGTGCAGAAGAGAGGGTATGTTCAGTTATTCCAGTTTTAAGAGAATTAGACATTTCTGATGTTTATACTGTACAAGACCTCTCTTGCCTTAAAGGGAAAATCCCATTTGGATCTTCATATTTTAATTACTCAACGCTTAACGATGAAGAAATAGACGCTCTTGCAAGAAATAATGTCCGAGTTATATCTATTGATAAAGTAGTTAGCAGAGTTGGGAAATAAAATCTGCTTCAGTACAGTTTTAAATAATCCCTTTTTATTGTATTCTCATGCAAACCTTAACTCTCGGTATTGATGATGCAGGGCGCGGCCCATTGATAGGGCCAATGGTTCTTGCTGGAGTCATTCTTTCTCCAGAACAGGAAAAGATGCTTAAGTCTGAAGGAGTTGCAGACTCTAAAGCTCTTACTCATCCAATGAGGGTGAGACTTTCGGACCTAATAAGAGAGAATTCAGAAGGAAATCATCTAGAACTTCTCACTCCAGAGGAAATAGACAACGCTTTGACAACAGGGACCAACTTAAACACGCTAGAAGCCCAGGCGATGGCAAAGATAATAAACGCCCTGACACGACCCGGACTGCATGTTGTGGTAGACTGCCCTTCTGTGAATACAGTGGCCTGGAGAAAAGTTCTAATAAGCTATGTAAAGAAGCCTGAAATTCTTGATATAAAATGTGAACACAAGGCTGATGTAAATCATGTTTCCGCCTCTGCGGCCTCAATTCTTGCAAAAGTAAGGCGCGAGGAAGAAGTTGATAAGCTTAAGAAACAATATGGCAACATGGGCAGCGGTTACCCCTCAGATCCTTTTACAAAAGAGTTTCTAAAAACAAGAGGTAAAGAATTAGTAGACTCGGGTATATTCAGAAAAACATGGGCAACCTGGAAGGCAATATTTCCAGACTCTCAGGAAGTTGAAACAAATAACGACAAGCAACAGAAATTGTTCTAGAGATTTCTTGTCCAGGCAGCAGGTTCAACTATCTCATCAATCAGACCTTCTTTGAGTGCTTCCCTAGCATCATATATTTTATCATGCGAAATATTATCCCAATACTTCATAGGTTTTCCAGTTCTTAATGAAAATATTTCTTTTGTTCTAATTCTGTCTTTTTTGCTCCATTCCGCCCATGCTTCTGATGCACGCGCAGTAATTTTATCGTGATCTTGACTATATCCCTCATGTATCATTATTGTTGCATTTGGATGAGCCAATCTTCT
>DAIEOU010000006.1 GCA_027348755.1 archaeon | reverse complement strand
GTGTCTTACAGGCGATTCGGCATATTCGGAACTCCCGGCGTAAATACCGTGAAATTAAATTTAAAACTTTCTATACTGCTTAAAAAAAGCAATTACAAGTTATATAAACTTATTTTCAAAGGGTTAGTTTAAAGAAAAATATTTTTTAATCTTTTTATAAATTAAGCCCTGATAGCTTACTCTATAGGTGCTCCACCGAGCCTGCTTCTTCCACCATGTTGTCCGCCTAACTCAACTGGAAGCGAAGAGAATCCAGTTCCATAATTACTGAAATGCACTTCTGGAACATAGCCATAACCTGAGAAATATCCTGGTACTCCTGGATAAGGTGTGCCGCCTGCACCGCGTTGATTCCAATAAGACTGCATATTCATGGCATATATTGGAGATCCTAAGGCGTGTAGAGTCTCTGAAAATGGAGCAGTCTTGAAATGCTGGTACCAGTCTCCTGTCTCAACTATCTGTTTTGCCTTTGCAGCTTTGTCTCCAAGCTCTTTAAGATGTTCTTTCAATGGAACATTACCCATACCCATAGGAAGTTCCGTGTGCTCTAGACCGAAATTGTCGGATAAATGTATATGCTTAACGTAATCTTTTACTTTCTTTGTTTCTTCAATAAGATCATTGTCATCATATCCGTATTTTCTAATCATATTTATGTGACCTACGTCCCATGTTACTCCTATGAGCTTCTTTGCTTGCTCCTCTGCCTCTTTTTCTGATAGTTTAAGCTTATTATCTTCTAGAACACGACGTTTGAAATGTTCTTGAGTTGCTTTTACAAGGTCGCGAAGTTCGTCAGCTCGGCTTAATCCTGATCCTACTGGTGGGTTTTCTATACTTATTATCGGCGCTGTATCTCCGAACTGCTTGAAAGCGTTAAACGCAACATTTCCGAAAGTTTCTGAGGCTTTTTCTATTGCAAATTCTCTAAGTGGTCTGAAAATCTGTGGAACGTTGCCACCTTTATGCAGACCGCTCAGTATGCTTATTCCGTTGCTCACTTCGTCAGAGAATTCAGCTATGTTTACAGGATCTCCATCGTACTTTTCAAGTTTTTTTGCAGCAGCTTTCTTATATTCTTCTAGTTTGTTAAGTGTTTCAGAATCATTTGACTTCCTTGCAGCATCATATGCTTTGTTGTACATATCCTTCAACTTTTCATATGAATCCCGCACAAAAACTTCACCATAGTTCATTTCTTCCATCTTGTTATTTATTAGAGGCTTAATTTTTGAGAGCAGAGGATCTTTTCCAATCTTATCTATCTGCTCGTTGTACTCTTTCTTGTCGTCCCGGTATACTTTGTAAAGTTTTGATATATCTTCATATTTTCCTCCTGCTTGGGTTATGCTTTCTACTGCATCTCTTATTGCCTGCCTTCCTTTCTGAGTTCCTAAAACTAGGTTATTAAGCTCTTGATTCCAACCTTCTTTGTTAAGATTGTTTATACTTTCTGCAAATTCCTCTGGCCTAGTTGGCTTTTTCTTATCTGTGAAATAATCTGCTTCAGTCATTCCCTTAGGAAGATATCCTAGCCTTCCTGACCTTTCATCTATAACAGCAACGTTAAGCGTATCATCAGTTTTTTCTCCAGGAGTTTTCATTCTTATGCTTGGAGAAGGAAGACCGTTACTGCTGTGTAATGTAACGACTGTATTTCCGTCCGTATTAAGTTGATGATTTCGCAAAACAGCCTCTGAAAGTTGCCTTTCTGCTTGCTGTCTAGTAGCTTCATCCCAACCGTTTTGTGTAACTCCGGTAGGTTCTATTAAAGGACCATGAAAAGTTAAATCTGCCCCGACGAGCTTCTTGAGCCTTGCAAGTTCTTGAAAGTGTTGCTTGGGAATTGCTTCTAGAATATTGGGTTGTATTGCCGAGACCTCTATCGTTTTTGCTCCTGTACTAAGCTTATTTGATACTTCATGAATTTGGTCTGCAGTTCTAACATCTGTTGCAAGGCCTATATTTGCAGTCTTGGTTCTGTATATTGAGGAGCTGAGATTTCCAGAGCCCTTGCTTCCTTCAGGGAGATAAGGATCTTCTATACTCCCATTTGAATACTCAAATTTGTATGGGGCTCCTTTGTATATAGTTGGATAATTCGCCATCTTTTTATATATAATATTGCCGACGGGAATATTTAAAGCTTTTTTAATCGCCTTAATATCTTGAAGAGTCGTTTTTTCTGTGTTCTTTGTATTTTACTGAGCTTCCTTCCATGTATTCGCGCTGAGCCCTTTGTGCAGCCATGGATTCTGTATCCAGGCTTACTGCTCTAGAATTTCCTGATCTCTCAAGGTGTATCTCTCCAGAATTATGGCTCATTCCAGAAATAGATCTATTTTCAGGTGATAAATTTAATGTTTGTCTACTAGGTTCTGAACCGAGTTTAAGACTGTAAGCACGCATTTTTTCTGCGTTTGACATCCCGAATCTATCGTATGAAATGAAAATGTGCTCCTCGTCTTTTTGTACAGGCTTATTCTCTTTAGAACTGCTCCCTTGCATACTTCTATTCTCTGACTTTAATACAAATGCTACTTCATCTTTTGTCTTTGCTTCTATGCCTTCATGAGTTTCTTCGGCATGGTGCTCTCCGAAATGTGTTGGAGGCTCTTTATCAGGGACTATCTCTTTTATCTTTGTCTTATTTTTTATCTCTTTTATTTTTATTTTATTCTTTCCCATGCATAACCTCATCTATTTTTTCTGTGATATACGAATATCTTTCAGTTTTCTTTCCAAGAATCTTAAGGTTTATACTTGGTTTTTCCATTGATTCAAGATAGAATTCTATCCTAAAATCATGCTTATCTGTCTCAGAGCTTCCTTCATCTCCCCAAAAACTTCCGAATGCTAAAACCCATCCAGCATATGCCATGAATCTTTCTTTTTCATTATCAAGAACAGATGATTCGTGCACAACCTGCACAAACCTTCTAAATTTGATTGGGCTTAACTCTCCAGAATATGTATAATAAATGTGATTGTTAGACTTATACTCAAAATTTAGGCAGAGTCTTGCCTTGTCTATTTCATTAAGTGCTTTCTTCTGAGTTATTTCATAAGATGCAATCAATGGCTTAAGAAGATTCTGATTGTATGAAGATATTTTAGAGTATTTTATTCCCTTAAAAAACAGTTTTACAGATTTTCTAAGCTCGGATGCCTCTTTTTTTCCTCCATTTACTGCTTTTATCACAAGAGTGCGTATTTTATTTAAATTGTTCATATTATTTTATGTGTATATTATATAAAATACTTACGCAACCATTCCATGTGCTTTCTTGAATGAAGTATAGAGTTTAGAACATTCTGTTCTTGCCTGTATTATAGATTGTGAACGAATAATCTTCTCTATATCTGTATCTTTCTCAATTCCCTTGGACAAATCTTGTTTCTTATCTTCTTTATTTTTTTCTTTATCTCCGAACCATCCTGTAAAGAGGCCTTCAAATAACGCAGAGAATGGGTTTGTGTCATTTGATTTCTCTTTTTTTTCCTCTTTATCTTTTTCAGGTTTCTTCTCTGATAAGAATTCATCTATTTCTTTAGTTAGAAGGCTAAGACTCTCTTCAGTCGCGCCACCTATCAAATTGAATGCATCCTTAAGATCATCTTTCTCAACTTGTTCGCGAAGAATCTTTAGTTCATCATCATTAAGTCCTACGCTTGTAAAGTTTGCCTCAAGCTTTCCTCTGAAAGTATACTGCTGCCCTCCTGAACGACCTGGAATTGACCTGAATTTTAGTTCTACAACTGTGACTGCCCAATATTTTCTTGATTTTGCCTTCTCAATCATTACTGGAAGTTCATGTCTTGCAACATCTCCCTTAAGGTCATATTCTCCCTGAGCAAGGAGTGTAAGTTCGAAAAGAGAAGTATTGAACGCATTCACAAGCGAACCATCAGGTGTAGCTCTCATCTCAAGATCTTGGGCAGCCTTAAGGTATGGTTTTGCCCATTTTGAATAAAGTTTCACTGAATTTACTTGAGATCTAAGATATATTTTTTCTATTTCAAATCTTTTGTTAAGTTCGGATTCTGACTCAGATATCCATTTGTAGAACTCAAGGAGCCTCTGCTGAAGTATCCTCTTTACCCTGTCGTTTATGTCTATATTTTTTAGTCCTTTTTCTGTGGCTTTTTCCTCTTCAGCCTTAGAATCAAATATCTTTAAATCTTCTAATGATTTTGCTGCAAAGAATGCATCTATAAGAGTAACATACTGATATTGTGCAGCCATTTGTTTTATTGATGTATTCCCACGCTTGAAGTCAACTGTGTCTAACCAGACCTGCTTAAGGGAAAACATTGCAGCATCCATTTTTGCTTTATCTCCAGATTTGAGGTCTTTGTATACTTCAAGCCTTATTTTAAACTCTTTAAGGTCGTATAGTATGTTAAGTATAGATTTTATAACCGTGTTTGCAGAGCCTAGGAGTTTCATTGCTTCGTCCTGCATTTTAGTAGCTTTCATGCCCATCTCTGAGAAATGTGAAGATCCTGGGCTTGAAACGAAATTGTCTATGAGTTTGTCAACTTTCTTTGCTTTTTTGTAATCATTATTAAGATAATCTAAAAGCCAAAAATAAACAGGTTCAAGGTTTTCATTGGCGGCATCATATACTACCGAGTGCCTCTCAATAGGCGCCTTTATACCTGGGGAGTCAAGAGGACTTTTGTAATATAGCCCATCAATATCCATGTACTCTGCATCTTTTAACTTTGCAATTTTAGCTGCTTCAAGATAATTGTTTTCTCCTCCGGCTTTTATTGTTTCTTTAACCTTATCTTTAACTGAGGGGTCGCAATAAATGTCTGGGCTTATTGCAGCTATTAGATTCTTTATGTCTACTACCATCTAGGGAGATACCTCTTTTCCACGTCATGAACATGTAAAGCAGTTATTTAAAAGTATCCGAGAATATGTTTAAATAAAACTGCTTCCTGCTGATTAAATGAGTATATTTGGAAAAAAGGTAAAAGGGGAGACTATAGATTTTACATATCTTCAGAAAAGGGGTCTCCTAAAGCCGCCTAGACATACGTATAAGGTAAACTTACCAACAAGCAGCGATGGAGTTGTTGATTTTAGGAAACTTGCAATCAGCCAGCAGGCGCAGCCCTCTGAGGAGCAAAATTCGCAGGCTCAGGAATCATCCGGAGCTTTCGGTTTTCTGGCGAATCTTGCAGGAAGTGCGCCTGTAGAACAAGCACAAAGCAGTACAGAATTTCTATCTCCAGGTTTTGGAACGGACGCAGGCATAGAACAGGAAGACCGAGTAAGAGAGGCAAGACGAGCAAGATTGGCAGAGTTCAACTCAATGAAAGTTAAGATAGATGACCTAGAGTATAAACTTGAAAGAAGTCTTGAAAGAATTGCGCAGCTTGAAAGCCAAATAAGGGAAATGAAAGGCTGATTCCTAAGTTTTATATACCTTTATTTTAAACCAGATTTATGCAGAATATTCCCGATTGGAAGATAGAATTGATTGAACTAATAATAAAAGAACGCAACAGAACTGAAAGAGTGTTCTTATGCGATGACGATTTAATGGAATGCCTTGCCGCAAGGAAGAAAGTTGGCGATTTGGATGTAAAAGTAATAAGACATCCTGACGAGTTACCGCATGCATATTCTAAATTTGCCCCAAGAGGGGAAGAGAAGTTTTATGTGATAGACAGCAGAAATCTAGAAAGCGGAGATTCTGAGGAAATTGTAACCAGAGCAAAATCATTTATTTATTACGAAATGTGGAATAATCAGGTTTATTCTGCATTCCCCAAGCGACATTATAGAATTGATAGATTCAATGAGTCTGTAAAGATGGATGGATGCACTCTCGATATGACTAACCGATATCTTATGAATATTGTTCTTACAGAGATTAGAAAACATTCTTAAATTGCCCTGCTTTGTCTGAAAGATGTTTGAAAACGAGATAAAAGCTTACGCCCTTAAGAATGCAATTGAATTCGGGAAGGCAGATGCAGGAAGGATTCTGCCAAAGCTGTTTAATCACGGACTTGACAGAAAAGATATTGGGAAAATAATGCCTACAATTCAAGAGATAGTCAATGAGGTAAACTCCATGCCTAAAGGAGACAGGGAAGAGGAATATGATGAACTTAAAGCGTATGTAAAGGAACATGAAGAAAAAGAAAAGGATCTTCCGGAGCTTCCTAATGCGGTCGATGGAAAGGTTGTAACAAGGCTGCCTCCAGAACCATCGAAATATCTTCATGCAGGACATGCTTTAGGTTTTCTTCTGAATTATATATATGCGCAGAGATACAACGGAAAATGTCTTCTAAGATTCGAGGACGCAAATCCAGAGAAAGTAAGCCAAGAATATGTTGACATGGACCTTGATGACATAGAGAATTATCTAGGTATAAAACCAGCTTCGATAAGATTTGTATCTGATGACATGCCCCTGCTTTACAAACACGCTGAAACATTGATAAAAAAAGGCAAAGCATACATGTGCTTTTGCTCTCAGGAAAAAATGCGCGACTTCAGACATGCTGGGAAAGAATGCGAATGCAGAAGGCAGAGCAACGATGAGAACATGTCAGAATGGAATGCTTTCCTAAAGGGAAAATATAACGAAGGTGCTGCGACCTTGCGGTTTAAAGGAAATATGCAGGATCAGAATCAGGTCCTTAGAGATCCTGTAATATTCAGAAGTGTGCATGCAAGACATTTCAGGCAAGGGGAAAAATACAAGGTATGGCCCATGTACGACTTTTATAATCCTATAGAAGATGGGCTCATGAAAGTAACACATATTCTAAGGACGAATGAGTTTGACCAGCGCGTCCCCTTGCAGGATGCGATAAAAGATATACTCGGCCTGCCAAAACAAACTGTTGTTCAATACGGAAGGTTTAACGTTATTGACGATTCTACAGAAGCAAAGGCAAAAGGAAGGGAAATAAGGGCTCTTGTAGAATCAGGAAAATACATAGGATGGGATGATCCGCGCCTTGTCACACTTAAAGCTCTTAGGCGAAGAGGTATAAAGAAAGAAGTTTTCTATGAACTTGTCAAACAGTTAGGACTTAGCAAGAAAGAAGCAAACATAGACTTTGACATGCTTGCAGCAATATCAAGAAAGATTATTGATAAAGATACAAAAAGATATTATTTTGTTGCAAATCCTGTGCCATTAAGTATTAAACAAAGCACGGAGAGTGCTAAAATTAAGTCTGTAAGCCTTCCAGTGCATCCAGATTCCAAAGAAACTAGAGAGATAAAATTAGGAGAGCTTTACATATCTGCGGAAGACAAAAAAGAAAATGCTGGGAAAGAGACTAGGCTTCTTCATCTTTACAATATTGAGATGCCCAAGAGAGGGCCAAATGCAGAAGTAACTGGAATTGAAAACAAACAGATTCCAAAGATACAATGGGTATCTGGGCATGTTCCTGCAAAGATATTCATGCCTGATGCAACTTGGATTGAAGGATATGCAGAGGAAGCTGTAAAAGATTTAAAATTAGGCGACGTGATACAGTTTGAAAGATTTGGATTCGTAAAACTGGATAAAATAACTAAAGGTACGTATGAGTTCTGGTTCACGCATCAATAAATAACATGAAAATATTTCCTGAACTGAATAACAAGAGATGGTTGAATGTCAATCTTAATGAAGAATCTAAGAAAACTAAGGCTGATTTGAGTGATCCGAATATATGTAAAAAATGGATTAATGAACTGCATGTTAAGAACAATGTCGATTTCAGCTATGGCGGTTTTCTAGAGGACAGATCAAACATATGGAGAAATCAATATAACAAAAAAACTGGGGCGTTTATACATTTAGGAGTGGATTTTAATGTTCCAGAAGGAACTAAAGTTGCTCTGCCTAAGAAAGCTGTTGTAGAACATATAATGATTGATAAAGATCAAAATGGAGGATGGGGAGGCCGAGTGATATTCAAAATAGAAGGAGAAGAAAATTACATTCTTTTTGGACATCTAAATAAAAATATTTCTCTAAAGAAAGGAGATGTGGTAGAAGCTGGAGAAATATTTGCGGAAGTCGGAAGAATAGATGAAAACGGAGGGTGGTTTCCGCATCTTCATGTTCAGATGATGAGTGATGAATTTATGGAACTGTTCAAAGAAAATTTGGCTAAAATAGATGGTTACGCAAAGGAAAAAGATCTGATATTGAAATATGTAATAAATCCTATGAAGTATATACGGGTGTGATTAGTTTGTCGAGGATAAAAACATTTATAAACAAGTTTCAAGTAATCAGTTTATGAAACATGGCGCAAAAAGAGGTCTAAGCGATGTTGTGACGACGGTTCTCATCATTTTACTGGTGTTGGCTGCTGTTGCAATAATCTGGGGATACTTGCGTGGTGCTCTTCAACAGAGCGGCCAGCAGATAACCAGTGCTTGCTTAACACTCGACTTAAAGCCTATAAGCTGTAATGTAAGCGCAAGCGGACCTTACAGTGCAACAGTGCAGTATGGAAGACAGTCTGGGGAGGCTACGCTCACTAATGTGACGCTTGTCTTCCTCGATGGAAGTGGTCAATCAACGACCAACTCATCAGGACCTGTTCCAAATGCACTTGAGACCAAGGTTTATACCGTTGCTGGTCTCGCAACAAAGCCGGTAAGCGTTTCAGTTGCTGGTACAGTGATTACAGAAGCAGGACAGCCAAAGCTCTGTGATAAGTCAGAAACTGTACAGTGCTCGTAAGCCGGAATTATTATTCTTTTTTATTATATTTTTTAGAGCTAGCGTGAGCAATAAAAATATTTTTTAGAAGACAGTTGAGAGTGATACTTAGAATATCATTTATGTTTTGCTTTCTTTTCTGCCTTTGAATCTTCTTTCTTTGCTGCGGCTTTCTCTTTTTCTAGCTGAGTCTTTATGGCTTCCTTTTCTTTGTCTATCTGTACTTCTATTGCATCTAGCTTCTTAAGTTCGTCTTCTAAAGCAGCCTTCTCTGCTGTCTTTGTAAGCTTGTCAGAATCAGAAGGTATTTTCTGCACTCCAGGAATTTCTTTCTTTATAGGAACTTGCTTCATTATGTCCATAAGCGAGGAACGCTCCATCTTAAGAACTGATTCAGAGCTGTCTTCAACGTGTGCCTTTAGTATTGACATTCCTGAGAGCATGCAACTAACGTTCCAGACTGCTCTGCCTTCTGATGTATGAAGTATTGCAACCATTTTTTTTATTTCCTCTGTTATTGACCTGTTTTTCATCTCATCATCAAGTATTCCTGGCAGTGAGTCAAGATCTATGTTCGTGCTTTTTGGAAGCTCAACAGGCTTTGCGTCTGACTTCATCATCTCAAGAAGCTGCATACTTATTGGGCTTCCAAGGCTAAAAGCAGCTATTTTGTTCTCTGATGGAACATAATAGTCTATTTGGTATATGTTGTTTTTTCCTTCTAAGTCTATAACGAAAAAACCCGCAACAACAAAAGGGTCTTTGTATTTCTTAGTAAACTCAGAGTATTGCTTTGACGCATGCAATTTTTGAAGTAGCTGTTCGAATTTCATTTCATTATCTGGAGAAACAGGTTTATAATAGTTGTGAAAAAACATGCCGTACAAGGGTTTATAAGCAAAACCAACGAGGCGGAGATAATGCCTATAAGTCTTGAAAAAATAGCCTCAAGCCAACTAAGTAACCTAATTATAATAACTGACTTAGTTGAGTGTGATATGGCTGTTGCTCCTCTAAAAAGCAGGATATCTTCTCTAAGACAAACTGCAGTTATTTATGCTCAGGAGTACAATAAGGTTAACCGCGTCAAAATAAATCCTACAGAGTTTTCTAGAGAATTAATCAGGCAATACGAACAGTATACTCAACCAGAAAAAAAGTGATTATATCTCTTTTGACCTTGTCTTTATATTTTCCTTAACGCGGTTTATGAAATCTTCTTTTTTGATTCCGAATTCAGGCTTCTTGTCTCCTCTTGTTCTTACAGCCAGAGTTCCTGCTTGTTCTTCTTTATCTCCTATGACAATAATATAAGGTATTCTCATAAGCTCTGCATCTCTAACTTTGTCATTAACAGTTGTTCCTCTTAAGTCTACGTCTGCTCTAAGGTTTGGAATAGCTTCTTTTAAGCTTGCAAGAACTTTCTCAGCTGCTTTGTTGTTTCTGTCTGTGAAGCTTATAACCCTCACTTGTATAGGAGAAAGCCATAAAGGCATTGCTCCGTTAAGATGCTCAAGAAGAACACCAATGAACCTTTCAAGTGAGCCATATATAACACGATGAAGCATGAAAGGCCGTCTCTGTTTTCCTTCATTGTCAGTGTATTCAAGTTCAAAACGTTCTGGAAGGGCAGAATCAAGTTGTATTGTAGAGACTTGCCATGTTCTTCCTAAAGAATCTTTAACATGGAAGTCTATTTTAGGACCGTAGAAAGCTCCGTCTCCTGCATTAATCTTATATTTTATATTTGCCTTCTTAAGAACGTCTTCAAGTAGCTTCTCGGAAACATCCCATTCTGCATCTGTACCTATTCTTTTTTCAGGGCGTGTAGAAAGCTCAACATGGTCGAATTCAAGTCCAAACTTGTTATAAAACATTTTTATGAGCTCTGCAATTGAAAGTATCTCTTCCTGAGCCTGTTGTGCATCAGCGCAGAATATATGTGCATCATCTTGAGTGAACTGTATTACTCTTAAAAGGCCGGCTAGAACTCCTGAAAGTTCTGTCCTATGAACCACTCCTATTTCTCCAACTCTAAGAGGAAGATCTTTGTATGAGCGAGTCTTTGACTTATAGACTAGCATTCCTCCAGGGCAGTTCATTGGTTTTACAAGGAATGTCCTGTTTTCATATTGCGTAGTGAAATTATTCTCTTTATACTTGTCCCAATGTCCTGAAATCTTCCAGAGTTTGCTGTCCATTATCTGAGGAGTCTTTATTTCTTCATATCCTGCCTTCCTGTGTTCTTCTCTC
>DAIEOU010000069.1 GCA_027348755.1 archaeon | reverse complement strand
TCCAACAAGGGAAGGGCATCTTCTTGTTATGGGCCTTGAAAAAGACAGTTTCATAAAACCTGGTATGCCTCTTGACTATTCTCTTGATGAAGCAAAGAGTCTTGATGCTATAACCATAGTTGATCATCCTTTTTCTCCAGATGGAGGTCTTGGAAACATCATAGCCCAGAATAGGGGTAAATATCTTAACATGTTTGATGCATGGGAAGTTTATAATTCAGAAGCTGCTGTATTTCCTGGTGCGAATAGAAAAGCTCTTGATTATTATAACGATAGAATAGAGAATCAATATAGCGTCTCTGCGTTGTCCGGATCTGATGGACATTCAATAAGGGAGATTGGAAGGAGTTACACTGGAGCGATGATACAGGCTTACGATTCTTTAAGAAATGGAGAAGATGTAAGGAATATGCTTCGTGATGCTCTTATATCTGGTTCTGAACTAAGGCAGGATGTTAAAAGGCCAGCCATAATGGGTGCTACAAAGCATATGGCTGAGCTTGCAGCCATAATAGGCTTATCTAAGGTAGGACTCTACAAATAGTATTAGAATCACCTCTTCTTGGTTCGGATATGCTCTTTTGCCTTACAAAGGACTTTCTTAAGAGCCTTGAAGAATCAATTTACTAGACTATCAGTGCCTGATTTTAGACAGGATTAAAGTCTTATCAAACCCATGAAGAGGAGGTCTGGCCGAAAAAAAGTCAACCAAACGTCCTCCTCCGGGAAAAAGAGGTGATATTATCCCGAGTAATAGGGGGTATTTAAATCTTTCTGTTTTGTTGTAACTACAGAATGAATACAATTGCATAGAAGCAATACGAGGAAAGCATATAAACTGAGACCTCTCAGGCATGTAATGGATGGTGATGAAACGGTTTTTTCTGCCCTTCCTCAAAAAGAAAAAGTAGGACAGGAACAGATACATGGCCTTTTGTTTGGAGACACATTAAGCTGGCAGGCTATAATATATGATTTGATAAATACAGAGCAACTTGACCCTTGGGATGTTGACATAACTCTTCTTGCTAATAGGTATCTTGAGCGTGTGAGGGCGCTTGAAGAAGCAAACTTCTTTGTTTCAAGTAAGGTTCTTCTTGCAGCTGCCTTGTTGCTAAGGATAAAGTCTGAGATTCTACTTAATGAGTACATACCAACTATGGATGAAATACTTTTTGGAAAGAAAGAGGAAAGGCCTGCGCATGTGCCAGAGAGGATAGAGCTTGATGAGGATATTCCGTTGCTTCTTCCTAGGACACCATTACCAAGATTCAGAAAAGTCAGTCTTGATGAACTTATGTCTGCTCTTGGGAAAGCAATAACTACAGAGACAAGGAGAATAAAAAGAGTTGTTCTTGCAAGACAGCAAGAATATGAGACTGCACTTTCTCTTCCTAAGCAGAAGATAAACCTTCAGGAAGAAATTGTCTCTGTGCATAATAAACTTCAGGATATATTCAAGGATAGGGAAGAACCATTGCCCTTTAGTGAGCTTGCTGGTCCAGAAAGGGAAAAAAGGGTATCAACTTTCATTCCGCTTCTTCATTTAGACAATCAACAGAAAGTATGGCTTGAGCAGCAAGGACATTTTGAGGAGATATGGATACTTCTAAAAAGTATTTATGAAAAACAACATGCTGCAGAACTTGCTAGAATGCGCGCAGAAGTCTTGGAGGACATAAAGAATTTCAAAGCAGAAGTAGACAGCTCACATCAAGAAGAAAAATTCGTTGGTGATGAGGATGATGAAGAACAGGTTAAAAAGACTAGTTCTATAGAAGAAATAGACAGCGAAGAAGAATTCTAACTGCTTAACAGCTTTATGAGACTCTTTTCAACAAGCTCTTTCTCTGTTCCTGAGAGCATATCTTTTACTTTGAATTTTTTCTTTGATACTTCTTCCTTTCCTACAAATATACAGTAAGGTATTCCATATGCATTTGCATACTCAAGAGCCTTGCCTATCTTATCCATGCTTACAGAGCATGAGATACCAGATTTTCTAAGCGTTCTTGATAACTTTATTGCCGCGTTGTCTTGTTGTATTGATATTATGTGCGCTTTAGAAGGAGGGTCTATCTTAATTTTATCAATTTGCTCAGAACATATCCCCATTAAGGCTTCTAGACTGAACGAAACTCCTACTGCTGGTATTTCTCGGCCAACATATTTTCCTACGCTTTTATCATATCTGCCTCCTCCAGCTATTGCAGTCTTTGTTCCTTTGACAACTATCTCGAATATGTTTCCTGTATAATAGCTTAAACCGCGCACTAGGTTAGGCCTGAAAACAGGTACGAAACCATATTGTTTTGAAAGCTTCTGCAACTGAGCTATATCCTCTGAGCCTTCGAACTTGTTTTCCTGGAAAAATTCAAGAGGCTTCTCCATAATTTTGAATATTGTTGCAACCTGATTTGTGTCCCCGTATTTCTTAAGGTTCATTTTTACCATGTCTTCTCCTATTTTGTCAAGCTTGTCTATTTCTCTAAGAACCTGCTTTTTGTTCTCAAGCTCGCAGCTTTCTATTATTGCGTCAAGAAGTTTTCTGTTGTTTATGTGTATCTCGGCCTCAATTCCAAGTTCTTTAAGAATATCTCCTACTACTGCGAGGCATTCTGCATCTGCAGATATATTGTGATCGCCTACTATATCTATGTCGCATTGTGTGAACTGTCTCGTGCGGCCTACTCTTATTGGTTCATCACGGAAAACATTTCCTATCTGATATCTTTTGAATGGAAGTTTTATTGTAGGGTTCATCTTGAATATTCTTGATAACTGGAATGTGAATTCGTATCTTAAGCCTAGATTTCTTCCAGCTCTGTCTTGTAACCTAAAACGATCAGAAACCGCTTCATCCTCTTCTTGGCCAGGGACAGCATCTGAACGCATAAGCTCATCATATTCAACTTCAGGAGTTTCTACTGGTTGGAACCCGTAAAGCCTGTATATTTTTTCAACAATGCTTCTTATCTTTGCTCTTTGCAATGACTCCGGTGGCAAGTAGTCTCGGAATCCCTTAACTGTGTCAGCCTCTATTTTCATAACCTTTCGTGGTGCGAGAGGTTTTTATAGTTTTAGAAGGGCTGATGTAGTAAGAAAGTATTTAAGCATTATGCGATATGTTTAGTAATGAATGAGCAGACCGAAAATTTTTATGGTCTAGATTGGGTATCTATTGAAACGAAGCATTTTAAATACCACATCAGGACTGGAAAGAAGTATTCTCAGGAAGATTTGGAAAAAGCAGATAATCACGTTGATGAGTTTTGTAAACTATTCGGATTTAACTTGGAAAGAAAGATAGACTTCTTTAGTGTTATGGACAGAGCTGAGATGAAAAGATTAGTTGGTAGTGAAACTA
>DAIEOU010000068.1 GCA_027348755.1 archaeon | reverse complement strand
GCAGACCAATTCAAGAGAAATACTGCATACAAGCTAAGGATAGGAAATATACTTGGAGGCAAACAAATAATAGATGGTGAGAAACTTAAAATGCTTGAATTAGGAGATAAAAACGTTGTAAGAACAAACGTCGTTGCCAATGTAGTAGATAAATATATCCAAGATGGTGAAAAGAAATTCGGCTCAATAACCCTTGATGATGGTACTGGACAGCTCAAAATGAAAGTTTTCGGTGATGACACTGCACATTTTGAACCATTGAATCAAGGAGACACTCTTCAAGTAATAGGCCTTATGAGAAGCTGGAAGAATGAGCTTTATCTTACTCCAGAAATAATAAAGAAAAAGGAACCGGCATACCTTCTTGTAAGAAAACTTGAAGTAGAATCTGAACAACCAAAGACTCTTCATAAAGAAGCTCTCACAGCTTTAAGAGACAAGCTTATAGTTCAAATTAAAGACTCTGACAGTTCTGGCGGCATTGAGATAGACAAAATGATACTGAACCTCCAAGAGCCTCCAGAGGTCATAAATGGAGAAATAAAGAAGCTTCTTGAGGACGGCCTTATTTACGAGCCTAGGCCTGGAAAGCTGCGCTGGCTCGGATAGCCAAAGCTAATCTTTAAAAAAGACCCTTTCTCCGTATAATAATGGAATCATATGAACAACTATTGGAACAGGCTTACAAACAAGTAAAGCAAGTCTCCGGAACAGGAGAGAGATTTGAAATACCTAAAGTAGCTGGGGCTGTTCAAGGGAAGAACACCCTCATCACAAACATAAATCAGATATCTAGTTACATAAGACGCCCTGCAGAGCATATATCTAAATTTTTGTTTAAAGAACTTGCAACTCCTGGAAAACTAGAGAAAGATCGTTTAGTTCTTAATACAAAACTTAATTCGGCAAAAGTGAATGAGAAGGTGGCAGCATATACAAAAGAATTCGTAATATGTAAGGAATGTGGAAAACCAGATACAGAAATAATTACCGAGAAAGGGATTAAATACAAGCACTGTCTTGCATGTGGGGCTAAGTCTCCAGTAAGATCAATAATCTAAGATGTATATTAAGATACACAAGTCATACCGTACAGTTGTTGCTGTATGTGATGCAGAAATAATAGGGAAGAAGTTTGAAGAAGGACAGTTTCAGTTGGACTTGCGTGAAAATTTCTACAAAGGCGAGTTGTATACTCTTGAACAGGCAATAGAACATATGCAGAAACAAATGAGAGAGGACGCGACTTTTAATATAGCTGGTAAAAAGGCTATAGAAGCTGCACTTAAAGCTGGAATAATTATGGAGGGAGGCATAGGATATGTATCTGGTATACCTTATGCTCTCAAACTTTTATAATGCAAACTATATTTATGGAGAGGATATCAGAAGTAAGAAACAACAAAGAAGAGCTTGAAGAGAAGCTTAGAGTTTCAATAAGCATATCTGGAAAAAAAGTAACTATAGATGGAGATACTATGTTAGAATACGAAGCAAGCATTGTTTTAGATGCAATATCTTTCGGATTTTCAGAAAAAAAAGCACTTCAACTACTTGACCCTGAGGCTACATTTAGAAAAATACACATAAAGAATTTCACAAGACGAAAAAACATCGGGGAAGTACGTGCAAGGCTTATAGGCACTGAAGGAAAAACAAAGAGAACACTTGAAGAAATAGGAAGTTGTGATATTATTATAGGAGATACTGAAGTTGGAATAATAGGTTCTGCAGAAAATATAGAAAAAACTACTACTGCCATAACAAATCTAATAAAAGGTTCAAAACAAGCGAACGTATACAGATTTCTAGAAAGAATGAACACTATAGAAAAGAAGAGACGTGGAGAAGCTTACGAAAAAAATAAGGAATCAGAGCAGAAAGAGCAATAAAGGGCTCATCTTCAAAGAAGGTTGAAACAAAATAAACTTAAAAGATAAAGTCAAAGACAAGACTATTACGCCTTATCTTTTCTTTTTCTTCTTTGAAACAGCTTTCTTCGTTCTACGCGAAGCTTTTTTCTTTGCTGGCACTTTTAATTCACCTTTAATATTATAGTGCAATTTTGTTTATAAACTTTTACCAAATTTTACAAAAATTATTTTTTATAAAAAACAATTTTATTTTCTATCGACGGTGAGAAAAAAGCAGAAAAAAGTAAAAATATTTTCCTTATTTACAAATATTTTTCTGCAAAGCAGTAATGCATCAATATTATTAATATTTTTCACCTAAAAAGTTTTAAATAACATCATAACCTTGAAAAAATATGAAAAATGCACATGAAAGAAGAGAGGGATGGTTCAGAATAATTGTGCTTATAGTGTCAGGAATAATACTCGGAGTATGGAGATATCTCATAATGATGTTTGTTATACTTAATTTCTTTATAACAATATTTTCAGGAAAAAGGCACAGAGGAATGGCTGAACTCAGCGAGTATTGGAACACTGAGGTTTACAAGTTTACTAGATACATGACTTTCGTCTCCAACAAGAGGCCATTCCCATTCAGCAACGTGGAAAGAATAAGTAAGTTTGAATAAGGGGTAAAAACAGCCATAGCAACTTTTAAATAACAATTTTCTCTGCCTTTAGCATGTCCCCTTAGCTCAGTCGGTAGAGCACATGACTGTTAATCATGGGGTCGGAAGTTCGAGTCTTCCAGGGGACGTTCTCGATATATTATAATACCTCTAAATCTAGATACATATATGAAAACCAAAAAAACAGTAGTCCTTGGAATGTCTGGTGGCGTTGACAGCAGCGTCGCTGCTCTGTTATTAAAAAAAGAAGGATATAATGTCATAGGAGTATTCATGAAAAACTTTTCAGATACAAAAGACAAGTACACTGGCGAATGTTGGTGGCGCTCTGAATTACATATGGCGCAAACAATAGCTGGAATACTTGAAATACCATTACATATTATGGATTACGAATCTGCATACAAGAAAAAGGTGATAAAGCCAATGATCTCTGGATACGCAAAAGGAAAAACTCCCAATCCGGACATAGACTGTAACAATCTTACAAAATTCCCAGCATTACTTGAGGCAAAACGTAGATTCGGAGCTGATTATATAGCAACAGGGCATTACGCAAGAGTAAGAAAGATAGGTAAAAAATATTTTATACTTCAAGGATCTGACGGCAAAAAAGATCAATCATATTTTCTTTACAAACTTAGTCAAAAAGAACTTGAAAACACATTATTCCCGATAGGAAAACTCACAAAAATACAAGTAAGAAACATAGCCAAAAAAAATAAATTCCCAAATTGGGATAAACATGGTTCTGCAGGAGTCTGCTTTATAGGGAACATACCCTTAAGAGATTATCTTATGAAGCACATAAAGAAAAAACCTGGA
>DAIEOU010000067.1 GCA_027348755.1 archaeon | reverse complement strand
CTCAGATTATACACCTGCATTATCTGTTCTATCAATTGATATTGAAACTGATAAGAACAGCGGTGCGTTGTATTGCATAGGGTTGTATGGTAAAAATTATCAAAAGACTTTGTTTGTTGGAAAAAACAAAATGAAGAACGCCGAAACGTTTTCTACTGAAGAAGAATGCCTTGAAGCGTTTAAGAAGGAAATCATAAACAAAGATCCGGATATAATAACTGGATGGAATATAATAGATTTTGATCTCGCCTATTTGCAAGGCAAATTTGCAAAATATGGTATTTCTCCAGATTTAGGAAGAGATAGAAGCAATATGAAACTTCGCATAGAATCAAATTACATGCGTAACTCTTCATGCACAATAAAAGGAAGACAAGTTTTGGATGGTCTCAATTTGCTCGGAGATTCGTTCATAAAAGAAGCTCCTATGATAAAAAAACTCCATTTCGACTCACTTTCACTTGAAGATGTATCTCAGGCTATACTTGGTGAGGGTAAGCTCATAAAGGGCAAGGAAAGACATAATGAAATAGACAAGCTCTACAAATCTAATCCTGAAGCTCTTGTCGAGTATAATATGAAGGACTGCAAACTCGTATACGACATACTTCAGAAGACTTCAATAATTTCGCTCGCCGTGACAAGATCAAGACTGACTGGAATGCCTCTTGATAGAATTACTGCATCAATAGCAGCTTTTGACTCAGTATATATTCGAGCTGCAAGAGATAAGGGCCTCGTTTCGCCAACAAGTCATTTCAAGAGAAAAGAGGAAAGAATAAAGGGCGGATTCGTAAAAGATGCCAAGCCCGGAATATATCCAGACGTCCTTGTTTTAGACTTCAAGTCACTATATCCTTCTATAATAAGAACATTCAACATAGACCCTGCTAGTCATCTTGAGAAAGCTGAAAAAGGTTGTATAGAGACTCCTAATAAAACATATTTCAGGAATACTGCGGGAATACTTCCAGAAATAATAGAAAGCTTGCATAAAGAAAGAGAAAAGGCAAAAAAGGAAAAGAACGAACTTGCAAGTTACGCTCTAAAGATAACAATGAATAGCTTTTTCGGCGTGCTAGCTAGTCCTAACTGCAGATATTTCAGCTTAGATGTGGCGAACGCCATAACTTCTTTTGGAAGAGATATAATACAACAGACAGCAGGTTTCGTGGAAAAAGGAAAACATCATGTAATATACTCTGACACTGATTCGGTATTTGTAAGCGCAAATACATCCGGAAAGGGAGCTGAAGCACTGGGAATAGAGCTTCAAGACTCGGTAAACAAATTCTATCAGGAATATGTAAAAAAGAATTACAACAGAACTTCTTTCCTTGAGCTTGAGTATGAGAAGCACTACAAAGCGTTCATGATACCTTCAACAAGGAAAGTAATTGAAGGAGCGGAAACGACGGGCGCTAAAAAAAGATATGCTGGGCTTTTATCAACTGGAGAACTGGAGATAGTTGGCCTTGAAGCAATAAGGGGAGACTGGACTGAAGCTGCAGGAGAATTTCAGAAAGAGCTTCTTATGAAAGTATTCAAAAAAGAACCATACGAGCAGTTCATTCAGAAGTTCATTAGAGATATTATCGCAGGAAAATACGATGACAAGCTTATTTATAGAAAATCAATAAGAAAGGACCTTTCTGAGTACACAAAGACAACACCTCCGCATGTAAAAGCTGCAAGAAAACTTCCAGTTCTAGACTCAACAGTAATACAGTATTACATAACTGAAGACGGTCCAGAACCTATCCAACTTCATAAACATAAAATAGATTACGAGCATTATCTCAAGAAGCAGATAGCCCCAATAGCTGAGCAGGTCCTCGGTCTTCTAGGCAAGTCATTTGAAGAAGTTATGAAAGGAAGCAAGCAGGCTAAATTATTTTAGGCTCCAAGGAGATTCAAGTGGCCCAACATAAATCCTAGGTCCTCCAAACTGATCCGAAGTTATATCAGCAATTATGGTATCTCCAATTCTCAAAAAAGTATGTCCTTTTCCAGAATATCTCCCATTAATTACCTCTCCATCCCCTATTGTCTTCTTTAAGTAAAGAGAGGCAATCCCGCAGTTAAATCTAGGAAACAGTTCATCTGCTTGACTTAAAAAATCTGGCATGTCCTCTAGGGCTATGCCGCTGTAATCACTATATTCTTTTACAATTGGATTCAAGTCAGCCGTGCCCTTCTCAAATTTTCCACGCACATCCGAAGCAGTGATAAAAATATCTGCTATATTCATGCATCCGAGTAAAATCTGTATTTTAACTATATTCGTATAATCGACAGACAGAGATTAAAGACAGTGTTTAGAAGTTCGAGTGCGCTCGAAAGACCTCTGAAGTCAATAATTTACTTGAAAATCTGGAATGAGAGTAATTGGCAGCTATTTGTTATTAACTGCAAAGCATTTGGGCGGAGAGCATATCGCAAAGTCTATATACTGCCATATAACGACTGTTTTATGAGCACAACGTTAGAAGAACAAATAGCAAAAGCAAAATTAGAAGACAAAAAAGAATATGCGCGAAGTATACACCGGGTTTTACAAGGAGAAATAACAGACGAATTGTATTATAAAATAGCAAATCCGCCAATGTTTGTATATAGAGATGCAGTCCGACTTCTTTCAGAAATACTGATTGGATACAAAAATGACAAACCAGTCACAGAGAAATACATAACAAAGCCCGAAAATTTTTCCGTTTTTTCATACTTATTATTTTTAAAAACAGTAAAGATTGAAGAAAAACCTTGCTATTTTTTCTTTAAGAGAAAAGTAATTGTTCCAACACAATAGATAATTATCGAGGTATGCCTACAGGTAGGGAATGGATATTATTGCAATGTTATCTCTGACAATTTTGGTTAAGCAAGATTAAACGTATAAGGGGGTAATATTTGCAGGGAGTTTTAAACGGAACGAAAGAGAAAATACTAGAAAAATAATTTTTAACTATATTCGTATAATCGTTCAGGTTGAGCGAGGTTTTACTACTATCTTTAATTAAAATAAGAGTAAAACTTAGGCTAAATCCTGTTTTTTACGAGAAAAACTTATCTGGAAGATAAGAAGGATTTACCGCTCAATGGAGATTAAGCGTCTTCTTTAGAAGTCCGAGTGTGAACGAAGAACCTCGGAAGCCAATAATCTGCTTGAAAATCTGGACTGAGTGTAATTGTCAGTTATTGTTATTGATGCAAGACTATTTTGGGTGGGGGACGGCAGTATTCAAGCATAAGTTTATTAAAATGCCTTTACTAATTCTATTTATGAATGGATTAAAAGAAGGAAAGCAAACTAAAATAACAGAATTGGTAAAAAAAGAAGCAAGAAAGATAAAGGGAAAAGGGCTAGGTTATTTGGTTAACGTCTTAAGATATATTA
>DAIEOU010000066.1 GCA_027348755.1 archaeon | reverse complement strand
AATCTTATTGGGATTAAAATATCTTTACCTAATTGACTATTAACTTGAAGAAAACGGTTTTTTTGTAAAATGCTTAGCATGATGAACTCCTAATAAAGTGTTTAATTAAAATTGAATTTATATTTTTTTGACAGCCTATTAAGGACGCTTATAGTCTCTTTATTCTCTGGAGAATCGTGATGGTTGTCATTTATTATAAATATCTCAAATGACTTAGAATCATAAGAAGAATAAATAGATTTAATCGTCTTTTCTATGGATTCAGAATCCTTATATGTAGGCATTATAAACGAGATTAGAGGTTTCCAATTTGACTTCCTTTTCTTTGTGTAGTCTATAAGAGAGAAAATTGTGGCTACAGCCAAACTTGCAATAAGTATTACGAGCATAACTCTTTGCAAGGCAATCCCTAAATCAAGGAAACTAACCATTAGATAACAGGTAAAATAAACGTTTTAAATGTTTATGAAATTCATAACGTTTTTAATGCCGTTATTCTTCGAACATAGAGATTATGAATAATAAAATAAAGATGTGGCTTAAGAATGTATGGAACGTTAGAAGAAGATTCATAGTTGCGCTTGTTCTTTTTGTGGCTGCTATGTCTATATATGTTTCAGCTGGAGATTATGTAACAGATATAACAAACAAGACAGTCTCTTCTTCAGACATAATTCTAGACCATTTTGGACCATATCATCTTGGATTCATATTTGTATGGTTATACATATCTGTAATATCGATATACTTCTTGTATCCACTTATATGGAAGCCTAAAAAGATGCCTTACATAATAAGCATGTTCAGCTTCTTGCTTATAGTGCGTTCGGGACTTATAATTTGCACTCATTTAAGGCCTCCAGCCGATGCTATACCTGTAGTTTTCCCTTCAATATTCCAGACAATAAACTGGTCGAACGACCTGTTCTTCTCTGGACATGTTGCATTCGCTTTTCTTGGATTCTTAGTATACATGTATGATAATAAGTTCGTAAAGTGGTTCATGTTATCTTCATCAATTATATTGGGAGTAGTGTCCTTGGCAATGCATGTACATTATACTATAGACGTTTTGAGTGCATTCTTTATAGTATATGGAGTATTTGAATTCGGAGACAAGTTCCTTAGATATCTGAAAGTAAAGAACAAATACAAGGTTTTTAAATAGACTAAAGCCAGTAAATAATAATGCGCCCGTAGCTCAGCCTGGATAGAGCGACTCCCTCCTAAGGCGTAGGTCGTAGGTTCAAATCCTATCGGGCGCGTTTTAAGAAAAGATTTTAAACTATGAATTTTTCTAGAGAAAATGCTTAATGAATTGATGTTAAGTCTTCTTCTTCAAAACAGTCCTGTAAGAGTAAATCGGGAAGAAAATAGAACCCCTGTTCCTAGGGAAAGAGTTGTACAAGAAGAGATTAGGTTTATAGCTCCTAAAGAAGAGATAGAAAATTTGATAGCAAGCGCAGGAAGAACAGTGAGAGTGGCCTATTCTCCTAAGTATCGTGGAACACGCCAGGATTATAAAAGTCGGGCAAGAGCATATTCTGAAAGTAGAAGGACTGCGCTTAAGCTGTACAGATAGTCAATAGCATATTTTAAAAACGTCTATTTTATAGTTAAATAGCGCAAGCGCGGTTAGTTAAATGGCATAATAGCTGGTTTCCAACCAGCGGTCACGGGTTCGATTCCCGTACCGCGCATGTCAGTATATTTAAAAGGGTATTTCTTCAAAGAAATAGTGTAAAATGGAACAAAAAGTAACCGAGAACTCGCAAGTAGAATCGAGGGCTTCTAGATTTTATCAGAAATCGTACAAACTATTATTGATAATCACTATGGCGATGATTATATTTTCCATTGCCTACTTGTATTATTTTGACCATAAAACTGGAGATTTCATAAAGAAAGACGTTACTCTTACAGGTGGAACTTCGATAACGGTATTTGATGGGAACGTTAGTATAAGCGCGCTTAAAGCTGCTATGATCAACCAATTCCCAGACTTAGAGATAAGAGGAATATCAGACATAAGTACTGGAAAGCAAACGGGAGTAGTTTTCATGACTCAGGCAGATTCTAACACTACACAGACTGCCCTAGAAAAATATCTTGGATATAAACTCACTTCTGCAAACTCATCTATAGAATTTACTGGAGCTACACTTTCTGCAAGCTTTTATGCTCAACTTATGAGTGCCATAATAGCCTCATTCCTTCTTATGGCTTGGGTAGTTTTCATGATATTCGGAGAATCAAGGAAGGTTAAAGGAATTGCAACAGCAGTTACTGCATTTGGAGTGGCAATAGCTCTGAGAAGTGTTGGATGGGTTGTAACAAGCGCAGTCATAGCTATAGCGATAGGCGCATTGATAGCAGCATTCAGTAAGAATTCTTCTAAAAAAGAAAAGATAGCATATCTCACAGGGGCAGCAGTTCTAATTGCTATTCTTTACGTATATCCTGTAGAATATCTTACTATACCTGTGTTGATAGCTCTTGTAGTTTTGTACATAATGGACTCAATACCTAGCTTCGCAGTTATACTATCTGCTTTTGCAGACATAATAATGACTGTTGCTGCAGTAGACATAGCCGGGATGAGAATATCTAGTGCAGGAATTATAGCTTTCCTTATGCTTATAGGATATTCAGTAGACACAGACATTCTTCTTACTTCAAGGCTCCTAAGAAACAAGGAAGGCAATGTGAATCATAGACTTTTCGGAGCATTCAAGACTGGAATAACAATGACTTTAACTGCAATAGCTGCAGTAGGTGTTTCACTTCTTCTTACTGCAACTTTATCTGACACTCTAAGACAGATATTTACTATAGTGCTTGTAGGACTTTTGTTCGACATATTTAACACCTGGCTCACTAACGCATCAATGCTTAAATGGTACATGGAGGTTAAGAAAATAGAATGAACTGGAAACTAACCTGGAGGATATGGATATTAATTATAGCAATAGTCATAGCTATAATAGCAATAAGGCCAAACTTTTTTGGAAGCGGAGCAGTTGTAAAATATGTATCAACAGATTCTCCATTGTACAAAGATGGCCTTCGTTCAGGAGATATAATAACTAGTATAAACGGAATAAGCATAAAAGACAAAGCTGATTACGTTTCTGCTGTATCAAACTTAAGCTTCTCAAAGAACGGTACTAGATTTGAGCTGGACACAGCATCTGCTAATCATATAGTGCTTCTTAATGCAACTCCAGATATGACAGTTGATAATGTTCCTTTATCAAACATACAAACTGGGCTCGATTTAAGAGGGGGAGCTAGAGCGCTTGTACAGCCTAATGGAAACTTAACAGATTCAGAAATGCAAGATCTTGTCCAAGTAAGTCAAAACAGATTCAACGTTTACGGGCTCTCAGATGTTCAGATAAGTGCAACAAGTGATTTATCTGGAAATAAGTATATGCTTGTTGAGATTGCTGGAGCTACTCCTGGAGATTTAGAAAGTCTTA
>DAIEOU010000065.1 GCA_027348755.1 archaeon | reverse complement strand
CCTTTGCCGCATAAGCTCTCTGCCATAACTCTGCAAGTATGAAGTTTGTGAATATACCATAAAGAAGGAAAGATATAGTGTTTGTCCAACCTGCGTTGAATATGTTAAAGTATTCCGCCCTTAATGATATTCCAGATTTTAGCGAGAATACAAGTATCACTGGAAGAATCATCATAAGAAGATACTGGAAAGCGTCTGTCTGGACTACAGAACGGAAACCTCCACCTAGAGTGTATATAAGAATTATGGCAGACATTACAAGCAGGGCTGTTGTATAACTCCACCCAGATATATGACTTAGCACCTTGGCGCCACCTATATACTGATTAGACAACGCTCCAAAATAGAATATGAATATGGCTAAAGTCGCTATAGCTGCAAGTACTTTTCCATGTTTATCCTTGAAATAATCTGAAAGTGTGTAATATCTCTTTTTGTCTGCATGTTTTTTAAGGAAAACGCCAAAATATCCAAATATGCCGAAACCAAGAAAGAAACCTATGAACATCCAGAATGCAGCTATTCCATAAGTGTAAACGAATGCAGTGTAAACTAGAAGTGTACTTGCCCCTATGAAACTTGCCACGAGCGTTCCTGTAAGTTGGAAAAGTCCTATGTTCCTATCAGCCATAAGGAATCCTTCGTGGCTCTTATTCTTACTTGCACTATATCCTATGTATATGCATATTGCAAAATATACTAATACTAGAATGAATATGCTGCTTTTCTGTGGAAAAAAATAAGTGACTATCAATGATATTGCGAGATATGACGCAACGAGCCATATGATTCCCTTGCTTTGCATTTTTATCTTCAATAAACCAGCTTATTTAATGCTTTCCGCAGTTCTAGTAAATTTTATATAAATGCCTTTTTTGTGATATGTATGATAGCTTTGGCTTTGATAGTTTTTGTTCTTGCAGTTCTTCTTGCATTAGTTGAGATAGAAATAGAAGGAAAATATGGTTGGGCTGAAAAAACGCAGACTTGGTATCGCAAGCCCGGATTTTTTGGAAATACTTTTCTCTCTGGAAAGCCCATAACTGGTTATTTTATTTTCCTAAATCTTTTCATTCTTATTTTCTTTCACATCTCATTCTTTCTAGGTTTAGCCTGGACATTAAGCTCTGAGCTTTACACTCTCTCCTTATGGTTTGCATTTCTTCCTTTATGGGATTTCCTTTGGTTTGTTCTTAATCCAAACTACACTCTCAAGAATTTCAAAAAGGATAAAGTCTGGTGGTTTAATAGAAGCGACTGGCTCTTTTCCATATTCCCTGCAGAATATCTTTATTCATGGTTAATCTCTCTAGTTTTTGCATTCATTGCAGGAATGCTCGTGGAACAGCTTATAACTCTTTCATGTTTCGTCATTCTTACCATCATAACCTGTATTGTTGCAAAGAATTATCATAAATTCTATATCAACATGCGAAAGAGAGATGACAGGAAAAAAGTCGGCATATTTCACAAGAAACTAAGCTGAATAATTAAGGTATTTAAATCCAGAAAATATGCATTAGTATGAAAGGCCCAGCCTACGCGATAGGCAATTGGCTTTTGTATATTCTTTTAGCTTTCGGCTTAGCACTTTGGGTATTTGGGGCGCAAATGCAGCCATTTGTGCTCACCTTGTCCCTCTCGATCCTCGGGATTATAATATTCAAAATATCCAAAAACATGAGGATAAGCAGCAAATACAATCCATTCATATCCCTTGCAATATGGATGAATGCTTTATGTTACATTTATCTCCCTTCAAGCATAGGATATTTGTGGTATGCAGTACACTTTATAGACGCGTTCCTTATCACTCTTATATTGTACGATTATTTTTTTAAGAACTCATCTCTAAAAGGAGCTTACTCTTTTATATTCTTATTTCTCTCAGTTCTAGGCATCCTGGCTCTTTGGGAAATTTACGAATACTCCATTGATTTATTAGCGCCAATAAGACTTCAGGGAATATATTCAAGTAGCGGAAGATGGCTAACTTATCCGATAGATGATACAATGAGAGACCTTATCATAGGGAGCTGTGGTTCAATCTTAGCATTGTTTGTAAAAGTACTGAATGGAAGCAGAAAAAAGTAATGCAGGGAGGAGGATTCGAACCTCCGAACCTACTAAAGGAAGGGATTTTGAGTCCCTCGCGTTTGACCACTTCGCTATCCCTGCTTATTATTATACCATAAAACATTGTTTTAAACCCTTTCCCAAAGCTTTTTATACCCGAATTTCTAGCGATAAATGAGGACGGCCACAGTAACCAGGAAATACCTGATCCCATTCCGAACTCAGAAGTCAAGCTGGTTACGTCGGTTGCGGTAGTCTCCGTCAAGAGGCGAAACTCCGATGCTGTCTTCTTAATACTCTTTCTTCCTGCAAAAATGTTTATAAACGTTATTTGGCACTAAAACTGATAAAAGAGACCATGAATTTTAGAAATTTAGCCGTTTTTGTTTTGGCAGTATTAGCATCAATATCTTTCGCTTCAGCCTTGCAGTCTGTTTCCCCTCAATCTTTTTCAGTAAATCAGTCATTATCAAGCTTATACAATATAACAATAGGAAACTCTGATTCAGGAAGCGTGAACATATCTCAGATAAATATAACTCTTCCAGCAGGTTTCTCATTTACATCAAGTTCTAACGGCACATCTGTTCAGGCTTCCTCTGTCTCTTTCTCACAATCTGGGCAGGTTCTCAGCTGGTCAAATGTAACAAATGGGCTAATAATAAATGGTACAAATCAATCATTCTGGTTCTACGCAAGCGCGAACAGCACAAGCATAGGCACATTCTACATGAATATATCAATATTAAACTCAACAGGCCTAAGCTACTCAACAATAAACGTATCTGTAAATGATACTCTTCCTCCAACTTTATCTTTTGTAGGCTCTTCTCCATCTCCAGGGGCAAACTTGTCCCAGAATTTCATTCCTCTAAATATCTCTGCATCTGATAATTACAATGTAAGTTCAATAACTCTGTATGTCTACAATTCAACTTTCTCTTTGATGAATTCGACTAGTGTTAGCGCATCTATGGCATTCCTTAATGCTACAAATCTCAAAGACGGCCTGTATTACATGAATGCCACATCCACAGATAGCTTTGGAAATACAAATTCAAGCCTAACAAGATCCGTAACTCTTGACACATCATCTCCTGTTGTTACACTCACAATACATACAGCAGATGTAACAAGCACACAGGTTGCAATGGATGTTTCCGTATCAGATTCAGGAACTGGATTATCAAGCTGCTCAATAAATAGTACAACTGCAAGCCCTACAAGTTGGACAGCCACAAGCCAGGAAGTAAAGGAAACCGCAATAAACTCTAATGTAAACATAGTATGCGGAAATACTGTAATAAGGAATGTTACATGCACAGACTATGCTGGAAACCAAGGAAGCGCGGTCTTAACAATGGGTTCAACTGGCTGCCCTGTTACCGGTTCAACCACTGGCTCAACAGGCTCAGGAGCGACACAAACATGGTC
>DAIEOU010000064.1 GCA_027348755.1 archaeon | reverse complement strand
GTAAGAGAGTATAGAATTATTGATCTGTATCTTGAATTATATGCAAAACTGATATTTGTATTAGAAAGAAGACTCTCAGGTCGCTCATCAAACCCTATGCAAACGTACGGGCATTTTTCTTTTATTTTTTTATTTGGGAATCTTGTCTGTCTATTATAACAACACCAAATATATGAGTCATCTTTTATTCCTTTTAGTTCTGGTAAATTTCTTATTTCTCTTAATGCAATATCTGCTAACTCTCCAGGAGTATATGGCATTTAATTTCATTTTATCTGTGATATATAAATTTTTATTTTATAGTTTTAGAAGAAACATTTATAAAGCTCCTTTTTCAGAGATATTAAACCGATGAGGTTAAACACGGAGGTTCCAAATGGACTTCTACACACTGATTGAAAAAGCAAGAAAAACAGGAAAAATCGACAAAGGCGTCAACGAAGTGACAAAGGCAGTAGAGAGAGGCACAGCCAAGGCAGTTTTTGCTGCAGCTGATGTTTCGCCTAAGGAACTAGTTGCACATCTTCCAGTTCTATGCAAGGAAAAGAATGTTACATTCATTGAGGTTGATTCTAAGCAGAAGTTAGGCATTGCAGCTGGAATAGCTGTAGGCACTGCTGCAATAGCTATAGTAAACGCTGGTGAAGCTGACAAGGAAATTGCACAGCTTAAGGCCAAGGCAGCGTAGGAGCGCCAATGGCTAAGAACACACAGAAGCCAAAAGACCAGCAGAATTCTCAGTCAACAATGTCTGCATCAAGGTTAAGCACAGATGCTCCTGTAAACGCTCTTGTTGAGGAATTTGTTGGCAGAACTGGAGAACGCGGTGAAGTCACACAAGTTAAGGTAAAAATTCTTTCAGGAAGAAATGAAGGCAGAGACATGAGAAGAAATGTGAAAGGTCCTGTACGTATTGGTGATTTGTTAACTCTAAGAGAAACTGAAATAGAAGCAAGAAGGATAAGAGGAAGCTTCAGGTCTGGAGGAAGCAAGTAATGGTCAAGGATAGTTTTACAGGAGAGGAATTTAGTATACACAAGGGTGTTCATTTGCTAAAGAATGATGGAACTGTTGAATTCTACGGCTCAAGCAAGTCTAGGAAAAATGCACTAAAGCTTCAAAGAGACAAGAGAAAGCTCAAATGGACTGAGGCTCATGCAGTTGCAAGACAAAGAGCTCAACAGCAGGCAAAAAGAGCAGCAGAATCTGAGAAAAAGGCAAATTGAATAGATTTTTAAGCTTGCATTCTTAAGTTATAATGTGAAAAAAGATTTTTATCTTAAGGTTATTCTTTACATCTCAATTGCAGGCATATTATTTTCAGGTTACTTAAGTTATACAGAGATATTTGCGCATTTCTGCGGAGCTTCATCACTTGGACTAGGAGCTTGTTCAGCAGTATTTCAGATTCCGGCTTGTGTCTATGGTTTATGCATGTACATAATAATATTTGTTCTATCTTTGATAGGCTTGAGAAGCAAGAAATAAATAAAGTCTAATTTTATTATACGCAATTTTATAAACCGGGCAGATGCGTATGTTTATGCATGGATTACATACCCTTGAAGAATTAGACAGAATACATAAGACTTGGAACTGGCAAGATTATTTTAGATCTTGTAAGGAAGACTTGAAGTATTATTATGGCCTTGAATTAACTATAATAGAGCAAGTGAATCTAAGAGAAATAGTTAAGAAATGTTTTGATGAGCAGGCATGGATAAGAAAAAATGGAGATACTCGACAATTTTCTGGGTTCGATATAGACTCTGAGGCTAATGCAAGATTTCTTAACGATTATTATGGTGTCAATCAAAAGTCTATGCGAATTGTGTTTTCAGGTCTAAGATCAGAGCAGGTAAAAGAATATTTTAGAAGAGAGCAGATAAAGGCACATTTACCTTGAAAGCTTAAAAGATGTTATTTGCCGACGATAAAATGAAATAGAGTGCAGAAACCTTTTTAAAGGACTCTTTGTTCATTATGCTTGAGAGGTTATAATGGTTGAGGAAAAAACATACAATTCTAGCAATATAAAGGTCCTCGAGGGTCTTGAAGGCGTAAGACTGCGACCAGCGATGTACATAGGGAGTACTAGCAAGCAGGGTTTGCATCATCTTGTATATGAAATAGTTGACAACAGCGTTGATGAAGCCATGGCTGGAAAATGTGACCTTATTAAAGTATCAATAAACAAAGATGGTTCTGTAACTGTTATAGATAATGGCCGTGGAATTCCTGTTGATCCGCATCCAATATACAAAAAATCTGCACTTGAAGTTGTAGTTACAAAGCTTCATGCTGGAGGAAAGTTCGACAAGGGAGTTTATGCTGTATCTGGCGGTTTGCACGGAGTTGGAATAAGCGTTGTAGCTGCGTTAAGCAAGTTAATGAAAGTTATAGTGAAGCAAGGAGGAAAGATTTACAAGCAGGAGTATAAGATTGGAAAACCTTTATACGATGTTAAAGTTATAGGTGAATGTGATAAGAAAGAAACTGGAACTGAAGTTCAATTTTGGCCAGATGATACAATATTTTCAACTACAAAGTTCGATTATAAAGTTTTAGAAACAAGGTTCAGGGAGATTGCTTTCCTTAACAAGGGAGTAAAGATATTGCTTGATGATGAAACGACGGGAAAGAAAGAAACTTTCCATTATGAAGGAGGGCTAATAGAGTTCGTTAAGTGGGTAAACAAGAGTAAAGAGGCCCTGCATATGAAGCCAGTATACTTTGTGAAGGAAGAAAATAAAGTAGTTGTTGAATGCGCTGTTCAATATAACTCTAGCTATCAGGAAAATGTTCTTAGTTTTGTAAATACTATAAACACAATAGAAGGTGGAACGCATGAAGCTGGATTCAAATCAGCTTTAACAAGAGCAATAAATGATTATGCAAATAAGAACAAGACAAATGGAAAGAACTCTGAGAACCTAACTGGGGACGATGTTCGTGAAGGTCTTACTGCTATAATATCTGTAAAAGTTCCAGAGCCTCAATTTGAAGGGCAGACAAAGACAAAGCTTGGAAACTCAGAGGTAAAAGGAATAGTTGATAGTGTAGCGATGAAATCTTTATCACAATTCTTTGAGGAGAATCCTAGTGTAGCAAAAAGGATAGTTGAAAAAGGTCTTGAGGCTCAGAAGGCAAGAAATGCTGCAAAGAAGGCGAAGGAGCTAGTTAGGAGAAAGAACGCATTCAGCGTTGGAGGCCTGCCAGGAAAACTTGCAGATTGTTCAAGCAGTAAGGCGGAAAGTAGTGAGATATTTATTGTTGAGGGAGACAGTGCAGGAGGAAGTGCAAAAATGGCACGAAACAAAGAACATCAAGCCATTCTTCCTTTGAAAGGTAAGATACTCAATGTAGAAAAAGCAAATCAGGTGAAGATACTGTCG
The DNA here is from genome assembly GCA_027348755.1 of archaeon. GTDB lineage: Archaea > Nanobdellota > Nanobdellia > Pacearchaeales > GW2011-AR1 > DAIEOU01. The sequence goes on along the minus strand of DAIEOU010000064.1, from coordinate 137 downwards.
AGTGAGGAGATTGTTAATTTAATAACTGCAATAGGCACGGGCGTAGGAGAGCAGTTTGACATGGAGAAGCTGCGTTACTCAAAAATAATAATAATGACTGATGCAGATGTAGATGGAGCGCATATTCGTACTTTGCT
>DAIEOU010000063.1 GCA_027348755.1 archaeon | reverse complement strand
CTTGTGTTCAAACAGTTTTGCTTTCTCTATCACTGCATACCCTATGATGAAAACAACTAAGAAAGATAGGAGAGGTATAAAATAACTGAATCCTGAAAGATCTATGTAGCTCATTTTATTGTCTTGATGCTATACCGCCAAATGAACCAGGGCCTACATTAGTTGACTGGCCTTTCCAAGGCTGAGCTATAACAACTATAACTGTTATTACAAGCACTCCTAGAAGTATAAGCGAGCCCCACTGATCCCAGAATCCTCCAGATATCCCAGACCATCCAAGCCAATCAAATGATTTGTATATAACAACAGCAGCTATTATTCCTCCTATTGAAACAAATATCCAGTTGAAATGCTTCATATATTCATTAGGTATCCATAAAGCTGCAAATATCATCACAACTATGAAGACTGCCATACCTACTCCAAATCTTGGGAATATCTGCGAAAAGAACAAAGGAACAAAATCGAATCTCAGAGAAAGAAGTGCAACTGATAATGAAATTATTATGTTCACTCCGCGGTTTCCAGACATTATCTTTGAAGCAGTTATTATTCCATATACTACGGAAAATATAAGGAGGAAAGGAAGGACATAATCGAAAACCCCTATCTGTTGCCACTGGTTAAGAAGAGTAGCTATATCATAAGCCATGCAAGATATACCTGAGGGCTATTTAAATAGATTTCGTTAAATTTGAAGATAGTTAATGTCCACTATTTCCAGAACTTCCTGAGCTTGCACTCTTTCCGCCCATAAGTACTACCAGAGCAACCGCTCCAACGATTATTACTATAAATACGATATTTGTCCAAAGGCTTGATCCTGATGAATCTATGAAATTCATTATCCAATCCCAGCCTCCAGTATAAACAAGAGCTGCAATGGCTACTGCCAAGAATGCTAATCCGCTTATTGCCCATTTCCAGCCTGCATGAAGATCAAAACTTCCTTCCTTGAACAATGAGCCTACAAGAATCATAAATACGAGAACTATGACTAATGCGACTGCCAGAAATGTAACCATCTGCAAGATTATACCTACTGCCTGAGCAAATGCAATTACCATAAGCCCAATAGCTAGTGAAACTAATGCATCAATTTGCCTTTTACCATTTCCTAAAATTTGCGATTTCTGAAGCACTGCAAACACTAAAGAGAATACGAGCAAGAAAGGCAAAAGCCCCTCTATAAAAAATGGGCTAGACAATATTGTGAATCCTCCGTACTGTACAACCATAACTCTCGTATGAGATAAGTCTATTTAAATATTATCAGACTAACATATATCAAATTTATACGGCCAAAGAAAAAATAAAAGCAGCAAATAATTCAACAAAAAGTATGATTAAAGTGTTGGCTCTTCAACTTCTTCAGAAGAAAGATCTACTCCAGAGCTATCATCGTTCCTTGAAGGAAGAGAAGTCCTGTTAACTATGACTACATCGCCTATAGCCTTAACAAACTGATGAGGTATTATTGCCCCCCTGGCTCCGCCAAGCATCTGCATGAAGTTTGCAGTAATCTTTATCTTCCATCCATCTATCTTGTTATCAGCGAGATTAACTTCCTCAATTTGACCAAAATAATCTCCTTCAGATGTATAAACATCCTTTCCTATTACCTCGCTCACCTTTTTTATCTTAAGCATGATTCCTTTTATTTGGGGCAGTATTTATACTTTATGTTTCTGCTATATACACTAGAAATTGTAATAGCATAATGTTTATAATAAAATGTTTGCTATCAGAAATATGGAAAGGAATGAGTTCGTGCATCTTATTGGCGCAGTCATAATACTCACCGCAGTAATCTCATTTTCTGCATTTCTTGCGGGACAGTATTCATTTCTTTCAACAGCTCTTCTTTTCTCAATAGTGCTCATAGCAGTACACGTTGGAGGAAAAAAACTAATGGCAAACATGCTTGACTGTGACGTTGAACACAGGCTTTGGACATTATCTCAATATGGTTACAAACCTCAGCAACACTTTAAGAAGCCAATGCCGGCCTCAGTAGTTATTCCTTTTGGAATATCAATAATCACTGGAGGAATTGTAAAATGCATGGCTATCCTGACCTATGAAGCTAAAGCCAAGACAATACGTGCTGCAAAAAGGTTCGGATTTTACAGTTTTACAGAACTAACTGACTGGCACAATGCAGTTATAGGTGCTGGAGGAATAATTGCTCTCCTCACTCTATCAGCTGTATCTTATTTCCTTCCTGCTCAGCTTGAACAACTGGCCGGACTTGCAGCAGGCTACGCATTCTGGAACATGCTTCCAATATCAGATTTAGATGGCACACAAATATTCTTTGGCTCAAGGATACTTTATGCAACTCTTGGAGTAATAACTCTTATATTCAGCGTTTATTCATTACATTTCTGGCTTATATAATCATACTACAATATTATAAAAGCTAAACTAGTTTAGATAAAATATGGTTATAAAAATAGAGCCTAGAGAGTATCAGAAAAGTATATTTGATACTGCAAAAAATTATAACACTCTAGTTGTACTTCCTACAGGAGTAGGCAAGACTTTGATAGCCCTTCTCTTGGCTGTCGAGAGAATACAAAAACATCCAGGAAGCAAAGTTCTTTTCTTAGCTCCTACAAAGCCTTTAGTTGAACAGCATTATGAGTCTTTCACTAGAGAGCTTCCAGAACTCTTCGCAGACATACAACTTTTCACAGGCGCTGTAAATGCCAAAGAAAGAAAAAGGATATGGCAAACAGCAGAAATAATATTTTCAACTCCCCAATGTATAGCTAACGACTTAGAAAAGGGACTTTATTCTCTTTCGGAAGTTTCACTTCTTGTAATAGATGAGGCCCATCGTTGCTTAAAGAATTACGATTATACTACTGTAGTTAATTATTATAAACAGTCTGCAGACAAGCAAAGAATACTAGGCCTTACTGCATCTCCAGGTTCAGAAATAGACAATGTTAGACAAATATGCTTTAATCTCGCTATAGAAAAAATAGAGATACGCACTCGCGATTCTCCAGACGTAAAACAATACCTCCAGGATAGAGAGCATGAAAAAATAGAAGTTGCCTTTCCGAAAGAGTTTGTTGAAATACATGTTCTTCTCAAAAGATTGTATAACTCTCTTGTCGATCAGCTTAAATCAAGAAGCCTACTTTTTGGTCCGGTAAACAAGATTACTCTCTTAAAACTTCAAAACCAACTTGCAAGAAGAGCTATGCAGCATGATGGAAATGCCATGGCTGGAATGTCTATAACTGCCCAAGCAATTAAGATAAGTCATGCTTTAGAGCTTATAGAAACCCAAACGCTATCTGGACTCAACGAATATATGAAAGGACTCATGCAGCAAGCACAAGATAAAAAAAGCCGTGGCGTGCAAAACCTTGTAAGACAACAAGAGTTCAATGCCGCATGGATTTCTCTTAATGAACTTCTTGCCAAAAAAGTAGAACATCCTAAAGTAGAAGAAGTGGCTCTGATAATAGAGAACGAACTAAAACAGAAACCTAAAGCAAAAGCAATAGTATTTACGCAGTTTAGAGAAACTGCTTCAACCTTA
>DAIEOU010000062.1 GCA_027348755.1 archaeon | reverse complement strand
CAAGTATTACCTGAAGAGCTTTCTCTAGTATACCGACTCGCCTTGATTCTGAAGGCTCATATAAAGACGATTCTATAAGGTGGAAAGACTCAACGAACTCAGGAGCGTAATCTCTCCAGCTGTCCAAGTATGTATCTATTGACTGTTTTATGTTTGTGTACTTTCCTACTTGAACATCATAAAATATTTTTTTGAAATCTAAAGCAAGCGGTCCTTCAAGATGCTCTGCTGCGAACTCTACTGCTCTCTCAAGGTTTGAAGTATGCTTCATATAAACTACTATGTAAAGTATTGCTGGAACCATCTGAGAACTTGCACGAAGGCGCCAATCGTTTGCAAGTCTTTCAGGCATAGTATATGCATAATAGAAAACAAAAAGACTAGATATGAGCCCCAAGAATCCGAGTAGGAGAAGATTTCCGCTTATGTCCCCAGTTATAAGATATATTGAAGCGCATACCATAAGAGTAAGGAAAAATATACCTAACATTGCAAACAATGCAAGTGCAAGAGCTTGGCTTGCACTAACGTCCAAATGGGCTATGTCTAATTGTTTTTGAACTTTAACTCTATCTTTTTCTGCAACCTTAAGACTTATTATATTTCCTAAAGATTTTGCCCAGCGTTCATATCTAGATATTTCAGGAGAGATGTCTGACTTGAATGATTGATAATCCTTAGATATTGCGGCAGTTGAACTTGGGTCAAGCTGAGATTCTATTATTCTCTTATACTTGTTTATAACGTCGTCAGTGGTCACCATCTCTTTATTAAGCTTAAGCAAGAATAACGTTATAAATCTTGGGATAGAGGTTAGATTTAATAAGCCGATGAGACATTTTTATGAATGCAAAAAAGCGGTCAAGTTTGGGAAGAGCTTACTCCGTGGATTATAGGAATAATAGTTCTTGTTCTTGTAGTAATATTTTATGGAATATTGTCAGGAAAACTTTCAGGTATGGGGGATTTTGTGAGGAACCTATTCAGGTTTGGATAAAATGAACAAGAACGCACAGACAGTAGGGCAGATTATAATAATAATTTTAGTCATAGTTGTGATAGCTACCGTGGGATATGCTGCAAGCAGGTTTTTCAATGGACCTGCAGATAACATAGCCTCAAATCTCCCAGGATTTAATCAATCAAAAGCACAAGTTTCAACAATGGATGAAATAAGATATTCAATATCTGGAAATTATGTTGAATATTTTGATGGCAATGAATGGAAAAAATTCAGTTCCGGAGTTCAAACAGTCGGAACAAAAATTATATCTGAATCAGAGGTTGCTTCAGACTTTTCTGAATATTACTTTTCTAAGTCAAACAGACAGGCGGGGCAGATTATATATAAAAATAATATGGATGCAATAATACCTTCTCAAGTATCTTCTTCTGATAGTAGCATAGATGGTTATTCAAGAGGGTCTGTTATAATGCAAATATGGACAATAGGAAGCGATGGAAAAATATATCAGACATATCCTGGAAGTTATGCTCTTGATCCTTCAAAGGGGCTTATATACTTAGGGAATTCTCAAAGTACTCCTTTCAGTTCAAACGATGAGAAGAGCATATCTTCAAGTGCCGCTTCTTGGAGAGACAGCATTTTTACAAAGCCCATAACCATACATTATTCTGAATCTGGGCAGGATATATCTGGCATGTTCTGCACAGAAAATTATGGCGATTATATCCTTGTAAGAAGCCTCTCTAATCAGGCTTCAGGAGGAAAATGTTGATTAAAGAAAGAAAAGCAATAGCTGGAGAAATGATAGTGAAAGTTGCGTTGTGGATAGTTTTCTTTGTCCTTGCAGGTTATGGAATGTGGTGGGTATTTCAAAGGCTAACTCAGTAATAGTTATAAACATGCAAGAGATGATAGCTAGATGAATAAGAATGCAGGAAAGAGGGCAGAAATAACTTCTTTTCAGATAATATCCCTCGTACTAGCTATAATCGCTTTTGCCATAATACTTGCTTTCATATATGGATTTCAGAGTAATGTAAACACTAATGATGATGTATGCAAGCTGTCTGTTGCAGCAAGAGCAACTGCACAGAATGTTGTTGGCGGATCTGGGAGTTATGTTCCTTTAAAGTGCACAACTGGCAAGATATGTATATCTGACAGTATTTTTGGAGGTTCATGTTCTCAGTTTGCAGGGGAACAAGGTGTTCAGACAGTACATTTGTCTGGAAGCGACTCTCAGAAAGCAAAAACAATAGAAGAGATAAGTGCTAATGCTATGTATGACTGCTGGAACATGATGGGGCAAGGAAAGTTTGACATATTCAGCACAATATCAAGCGAGTTTGGATGGGGGCAGACAGGAAGGACTTGTGTAATATGCTCAAGGATAGCTTTGGCAGATAATGTGCCTGAAAGCGTAACTAATCTTGTTGATGTTAGAAATTATCTCTCTTCGAACAATGTGCCTGGAACTTCTCAGACATATCTTCAGGCATTTACAGATGAAGGTGTAAGATCATTTCCAGATGTAAGTAAAGACTTGTTTTCTTCGGCAAGTTCAAGTGTACAAACATCTAATGGACCTGCTAAACTCAGTGGCTCTTTCAGCAATAATCAGTTGGCTTTAGTATTTATGCAAATAAAAGTGCAATCATTAGGAAATATACTTGACAAGCAGGCAAGCTGGGGGGCAGCAACTGCAGGTTCAGCTTTTGTTTGGTCTCCTGGAAAGACTCTTTCTGCGGTATATGCCCTTTTCTCTCTTCCAGGAATAATAGCAGGAGCTTCTGCTGTCGTGGTAGACAGTGTGGTAGTCCTTAATAATTACATGGGGCAGAAGGCTGCTGCAGGATATTGTGGTAATTTTGTTTCACCAGAGTCTAAGAGTGGAAGCAATGTGCAAGGTTGCTCTTTGGTACAAATAATGCCTTACAGCTTTAAAGATATATCAAACTTATGCGAGCATATACAAGGAAATCCTTAAACAAAAGAGGAGACGAGCTTACTGACAATGTTATCACTTTAGTAATTGCAGTAATACTAATAGCAGGGTTTGTAACTGCAGGAGTTAGCTTATATAATATATTCTCTAATCAAGAAACACAGAGTGCTCAGAGCACAATAAGCTCATTATATGGAAAAGCTAACTCTCTAGAGCCTGGACAAAATGGTTCTTTCATAATACAAGGTTTCAAGAATTCTCAGAATTGGATAATAGAAGCATGGGGGGCTTCTGATGCAGATAGCCCTGAAAAATGTAACTATCAAAGTTGTGTGTGCATTTGTCAGTATGATGCTGGATTAGGTTCTAATGAACCTGCTGCTACTTATTGCCAAAAGAATGGATTCTGTAGAATACTTCAAGTAAACAATGCTGAATCTTTCTATACAATACCTTCTTCAAGCGCAGTTTCAGTGTCGCCTAGCGGAATTACCAGTCAGGCAAATTTTGAATCTGGGAAATTCAAAGTAATGCCTCTTTTAGGAAGCGTTTCTCAGATATATGTTAACAGAACAAAGGAGGGAATGGTATTCAGTGAGGAGTGTACTATGGCTGACAGCACTAAATGTCTTACAAAATAAATGAACAGAAAAGGAGTTGAC
>DAIEOU010000061.1 GCA_027348755.1 archaeon | reverse complement strand
ATTATAAGATATGCTCCTGTTTCAGCTCCATCAAATACTTCAGGACACGGCCCGACTGCACATCTAAGATTCTCTGGAGTCAAAGACCTAAGCACATAATGTTCATTCATTGCGTCTTACATTTTCTCCAACGTAAATTTTAGCAGCTGTGTACATCGGATTGTTATAAAATCCAAAGGGACTACCAAGAAAGGGGCTAACAAGTGCTCTGAACATGCCTTTCTTTTGTAAATTTTCAGACTCATAAACATCTATTATTCCTTGGGCATATTCTAATGAACCTTTGCCCCTCATTCTTGCAAGCTCTTTATCAATCAAGTCATCAAGACTGCTTATATCGCTAAGACAAGGAGGATCTGGTACGAAACCATTCAACATTTTTGCACCTCCTTTCGGTTATATAACGAACATTTTTCTTGGAATATTATTCCAATTAAGCAGCTCATTTCCGTAGTTTCAACCTTTCTTACTATACTCTCTCGTGTCATGTTAAAAGAGCCAATCCATGTCAGTATCTATATCTTTTTACTATTTTTTATTATTTTATTAAAAGATTAATGGATAAGTTTTAATATATTAATAATATACTACGTACATGACTCCAAATGACTTGAAGTTACTTACTCAGCTATATCATGATGCAAGACTTCCTGCAACTGAAATGGCTAAGCAGCTTAAAATGTCTAGAGAACAAATAACATACAGAATAAATAAATTTGAGAAAGAAGGAATAATAAAAGGATACATCCCAATAGTTAATTACGCCTCTCTTGGATACAAACATTATTGCATACTCTTAGTAAAATGTAAAAACAAAGATGCTACGAAGAGTATCAAGGAAAAATACAAAATATCAAAAAATAGAACATCAACCGGCGAGCTTCTTGTTAAATACGATTTATATTTTACACTTATATTCAAGAATGAAAATGAAAAAAGCGAGTATATATCTGACTTCTTGCAGGACAACCATTCAGACATAAATGAATATTTAGTTATTGAGCCAAGCTACACAGAACTCTTTCCATTGAAATTCGCAGGTATATCAAGCAAGGCAGGCCATCTCATAAAAAATGTAGAAGAAAAGACAGAAAAGATAGATGAAAAAGAAGTGCGTATACTGAAACAGCTTAATATTAACTCAAACATGCGTATAATTGATATAGCATCTAAAACAAACCTATCTGCAGAACTGGTAGTTTACAAAATTAAACGTCTGAAAGAAAAAAATATACTTCTTGGATCGAGAGCACATTTTAACATGACTAAGTTAGGATATTTTTACACGCTTCTGTTCATAAATACGAATAACTACTCAAAAAAAACAAAGGAAAATATAAGAGATTTTGCACAAAACTCAAAAAACGTTGATGTATGCAGTTTCATGCTTCAAAACCCTAATGCGTATCTGCAAGTTTTCCACAAAACTGAAGAGGAACTTAGGAAAACTGTAATTCAACTCAAAGAACTAATTAAAGACGATTCTATAAAAATTGAGATAATACCCTTAGTCAATGAAGGAGAAGACATCAACATTATTCCTTTCCTCTAGAGAGTCTTCTGAGCAATCTCTTTCTTGACTATTTCCATGTCTCTTTCCCAAGGTCCTAGAAGACTTCTATTGTATATTATAGCCGCTGGATGAAATAACGGAATTAGCTTTATCTTGAGCCCTTCAAAATCAATAGTCTTCACCTTTCCATGCACTTGTGTTATTCCGGGTTGTTTTTCCATTTTATCAACTTTTCCATCTGCAAGAAAGAACTTTGTAGCGTAATTCCCAAGGCTGCATACGACTTCCGGCTTCATTATCTTAATCTGTTCTATAAGCCAAGGCGTGTGCTCTCGTATCTCATCCGGCTGCGGATTCCTGTTTTCAGTAGGCCTATATTTCAGAATGTTAGCAATATAGACATCATTAAGGCTTAAGCCAACATTATTTAGCAGTTTATCCAAATTCTTCCCTGCCGCTCCCACAAATGGCATTCCCTGTTCATCCTCATTCCTTCCAGGAGCTTCGCCAACAAACAGTATCTTAGCTTCTGCGTTTCCCTTTCCAAAAACAAGATTCTTAGCTTCTTGTTTTAATGGGAGCTCTGCTTCTCTGCATTTTTCCTCTATCTCTTTAAGTTTATTTTCATTTCCCATTTATATCCTTGTATAACAATATTTAAAACACCTTCTTCCTAAATATAGAAATGGTAATAGAACAAAGTCTTATTCTTCTAAAGCCAGATGCAGTACAAAGAAATCTTATAGGCAAGATTATATCCAGATTTGAGGATGCTGGACTTAAAATATCTGCAATGAAAATGGTTCAGCCTAACAAAGAACTTGCGGGCAAGCATTACATTCTGGATGAAACCTGGGCACTGAAGCTTTTCAACAGGTCTAAAGAAGCTTATGAGAAGGAAGGAAAGAAAATGAAATTTAGAGATCACATAGAAATGGGGAATGATATAAGAAATAGAAATATGGTTTTCCTTCAAGAAGGTCCTGTTGTTGCTCTTGTCATAGAAGGCCCTCATGCCATTGAACTTGTAAGAAAAATGATTGGACATACAGAGCCAAGACAAGCTATTCCTGGAACAATAAGAGGAGACTTCGCATCTATAGAGTCTTATACAGTATCCGACTCAAAGGGTCGCGTTTTAAGAAACCTTGTACATGCATCTGATACTCCAGAAAATGCAAAACGAGAAATTGCATTATGGTTTAACAAGAATGAAGTTCACAACTACAAAAAGGATATTGACAAGCACTTCTAATCAGAAAGGAAGAAATTTTGCTTTCACAGTCTCTCCAAATATTAAGGTTCTATAATTACGAATCATTCCAGGAAATTTTTCCTGAACAGATTCAATGAACTCAAATAATTCTTGCGGAGAACTCATAATTATTTCTACATCAAAATCGCACGTTCCAAGTGCCTTAACAATGTACACTGTTCTAGAGTCTTTTGCAACAAAATCTTCTAGTTCCTTAAGCTTAACTTCGTGTGCATTATTAAGATCAATATATAGTTTGTAATAAAGTCTCCCAAGACCTGAATAATTCAGAATGGGGCGTATACCTAACAGAATTCCTTCACTTTTTAATCTCTTAAACCTATACGAAGTTCTTTGAGGTGATTCTCCCAGAGAATCGGCTAGGTCCACAATAGACCTGCGAGGGTTAATGACTAGCATATTAAGAAGTTTTTTATCCAGAACATCCAAATCCACTGCTTCTTTTTTTTCTCCAATAGATATTTGTTCTATAGAATGATTGTCAATCAAAAATCTGTTCTTAAAGAATGCGACCTCTGTCGCAACTGACTCTGAACGTTCCTTTATATGACTATCAAATCTTTGGTAAAAACGATTAACTATCTTCTTAAAATCAAATACACTTTTTGCCCAAATAGCAATTCCTATGTCATAAGTATCATTTGCCCATAAAACCCATCCAATATCATTATCTGAGTGTACATATTCTTCCACTTCGTTTCGAAAAGCCTTTGTTAGGCTCTGGAACTTAATAAAAAGTCTAAAATAATAATATCCAAACTTAGTAAGGTCGAAAACTGGAACATATCCCAGTATTACTCCTTT
>DAIEOU010000060.1:248-3618 GCA_027348755.1 archaeon | reverse complement strand
AACTAACAATATTATTTTTCTCTTTGTGGTAGTCAATCCGAATTCCATATCCTTACGCTGAAAAAACAGTTATAGGTATATAAATATAGTTATCACGAAGTACGCCAAAGAAATATCTTTACTTTTTTAGGGCTATAAACATTTAGAGTAGAACTCAATATCCTCTCACTAGAATATATGTTTGTTGCTCCCGCAGGATAACTTGACATACTGCATATTGCATCAGGAGAGCAAACATTTACATCAAATTTTATATTTGATTGTATTATTCTTTTAGATATAAATTGCTCTAACGCAGGTATGCTTGCATTACCCTGCTGAATTATTTGCTCTCTTAATGTAACATTTCTTGCAATTTCATCAAGCATGGGAGTTATACTCGAAGTCAAATCAGTATTCTGACTTGTTGTTGAGTTTCTGGATACTACTAGAAGAACGCTGAATATTATCAATATTGATACGCTTGCTTCAACTATTCTTATCCATCCTTTCTTATTCATTACCATACCTCCACTGAAAAGTCAGCATATGCTAGGGTGTTTGTATTTTGAAGGGTTGCTTCTCTTCTTGTAAGGGCAGAATAAACGTTTATTCCTGAAGGGGTCTGTTTCTGTGATTGTATAGAAAGTCCATTGTCATATTTAAGTCCAAATCCGAAGTCTACTTGTCCAGGCATATTGAGTTCTTGCTTGAGAGAATCATATTGATTATAATAACTACTGTTTAATTCAAGGAATCTTTTTTCTGATATTATATTTCTTGAGCTAGATGAAGCTATAGTATAATAATTCTGATTTGATGCAGGATAAGAACTCACGCTTGAGTTAGGCGTAAAATCTTGAGAAAATTCTACAAGCACGAATGGATTGTTGTTCCATTCTACATAAACTGTATTTCCAGAACGCACAGCTGCAATCTCTGACCCAGTATAATTTTCAACATGTACATTATAGTCTGAAGGGATGTTTGAGCTTACTTGTGAAAAATCTATTGCGATAGTTTTTGTTCTAGGAGGTATAACAGTATTATCAAATTTTACAGAGTAGGTCAGCAAAGGAACGCTAACATTGTTTGACACTGCCGAAAGGGCATAATTTAAACTTGAATCAATTATTCTAGAGTTTCCTCCTCCAGGTGTAAAGAAGAATAATGCTATGAAAACAAATCCAATAAAAAGTATGAACGAAAGTATCATTTCAATGTTTCCAACCCCTCTTGTCTGCATATTCATCAAGATGCACTAGCGTTTATATACGTTCTCGTAATTATATTCAAATGGGGGACATTGAAGATATAATATCTAAAGTACGTGAGAAGCCAGAGCTTAAAGGAATAGCTAAAGAAGTTGTAAAACGAGCTATAATCGAGTCTTCTAAGGGTATAGATATTTCAAATCTCGGCAAAAACGACGAGAAAATAATTGTTAAACTTGCAAGAGAACTTTTGAGAAATAAAACTGGACAATATAGAACTGGGAAACCTGTAGAAACAGACTCCATGAGACATTATTCTATAAGACAAAGGGAAAAATTTTATCCTCTGCTTAACAGTATATTAGATTCTTTGAAAGTAAAAAGCATTTTAGATTTAGGATGTGGCATAAATCCAGTTTTTATATCTAAGCCTGGAATGAAATATTATGCATATGAAATACGTGAAGATGACCTGGAAATAGTAATGAAACATTTTAAGGAGAATAGCATAGATGGCACAACAAAAATATACGACCTCATGTCCGACTCTTATGATTTTCCAGAGACAGACATTTGTATGCTAATGAATGTCCTTGATGGTATTGACAAGAAGGGGCATAGGAATGCGCACAACATACTTTCTAGAGTAAAATCAAGAATAATATTTGTAAGTTTCCCAATTGTAAAATTATCGGGCAAGAAAATGAATCGACCTAGAAGAGAGTGGTTTATAAAAATACTTGACTCTTTGCATCTAAAGTATTACACTTTAAACACCGAAACAGAGTCGTGGTATTTTATTAGCCGAGAAGAGCCTTTGCTCCAGTTGATATCAAAAATGCAGTTATAGTAAGTATGAAAGAATGTTTTACTCCTGCTCCCACTTTTCCTTCAGTAAGTTTCCCAATTGTAAGACCTGCGAAGAAACCTTGAGTTAGAAGAAGGTATAAGAAAGGTTGTGAAAGATCAGAGGCAGAGCTCGTCTTCACAGCAGCTGGAGCACTAGCAAGATTATTCACATTTATTCCTCCTTGAAAACCTCCAAAGGAACCTATATTGCTAGTAAGTGGAAGTATCTTATACTGCATAACAAGCATTATTCCTATGAATATGAAAAATATTATGTATCCTTGCACGACAAGGTTAGATATTGCTGCCTGCCTCTCTTTCTTGAGCTTCTCTACTTCAGATATTGATTTGGCAACAGACTCAAGAATATAATCTATCTGTCCTCCAGCTCTTTCAGCTTCACTTATAAGTGCAACGGCTCTGCTTATAACTGGGCTCCCAACATCTTTTGCGAATGTGTTAAATGCTTTGTTTACAGGTATGCCTAGCTCTATCTGACTTGAAAGTTTCTGTATATATGGACTCAAAGCACCATAGTTTTTTCTGCTCATGTTTATTATGCTCTTACTTATTGGAGTTCCAGTATTGACGCTTTCTGCAAGATTTCTAGAAAATTCAAGGAACATATCACTTATCTCTTGCTCTTTCTTGTTCTCCCCAATGAATCCAAGTACAAATGGAAGCGCTGCGAAAGCCAGAGCTATTCCAAGCACGAACCAGAACATTGAATCTCCTCTGAAAAATATTACATCTATGACTAAAACAAACAATGCTGCTGCCCCGCCTATATAGTGCACTCTTTTTATTTCCATTTTAGTATGTCGGCTGTTTTATGTGAAGGAAGCCTATGAAAAACACATTAAGTACAGCTATTATGAGCATTATGAATATTCCTATCTGAGTTGAACTGAATCCAAGGTTTATGTTAGACACTTGTATCATTACTAATAATAACATAAGTATCATCGGAGCGGCTATTACAACGCTTATGTATATGTCCATGAATGTTTCAGCAAGTTTTGTAAATTTCTCTCTGTCTACTCTATATCCCACAAGCAATGTTTCAGCCCTTTTTTCAAAAAAGTCTGATAAATCTCCTCCAGAGCTTATAGTTGTTGAGAGTCCAGCAAGAAGCTCCGAGAGTTTTTTACTTGGCGTGTTCTTTGACACATAATTCAATGAAGTCACTAGGTCATATCCATACAAGTTTATTTGATTTAGTATTTTTCTTATCTCTTTTCTAAGGAAAGGATATTCCTTGCTAAGTCCTATTATTTTGAATATCTCACTAGGTTCTATTCCAGACCCAGATATTGCGCTCATGTGTA
>DAIEOU010000060.1:0-238 GCA_027348755.1 archaeon | reverse complement strand
TAATAATATAATGCAGCAGCAGTAGCTATAGGGGCTATAATGGGTATAAGCAAAACCCACAATCTTGAAACAATTCCCCCCGAATATTGCATTACGAATGGATAACTTATGCTTATATCAAAGAACATCAGAAATATTGCAATAAACACTCCGACTATTACAGATATTACAGAGCTGAAGAATATCATTGCAACATAACTTGCAAATAATATGTCCAGGTTCGCCTTCTTTATATCTT
>DAIEOU010000005.1 GCA_027348755.1 archaeon | reverse complement strand
CAAATCTCCCCCCTCCTACGGTCATAAGCACAAGTGATGAAACAAGAATAAGAAGATCAAACTCAAAACTCGAAAAGTTCTTCAATTTCTTTACTTTCATCTTCATTCTTTTCAGAATCATCAGCCTGACTTGTAGCTATTGACTCAATGCCATCTGCAGGCTCTTGTCTTTGTTCCTGCGCCTGCTGTTCTTGTTGAGGCATCTTTTCTCCAAGATGTAAACTTAATACTTTTGATACTCCTTCATGCATGCTTACTCCGTAGAGTACGTTTGCACTAAGTATTATTGAATCATTGTGAGTTATTATTATGTACTGCCCAGATTTCATGTACTGACTTATCAGACCTGCAAGACGCTCAGAGTTTCTCTTGTCTAATGCTGCATCAATCTCATCAAATACATAGAAATGATAAGGCCTGTACTCTTGTATTGCGAAAAGCAGGGAGAGTGCAACAAGTGTCTGTTCTCCTCCAGATAAAGAAGTAACATCAAAATACTTTCCTTTTGCAAGTTTTACAGCTATTGTAACACCACCTGCAAATACATCTTCTGGGTTCTCTATTTCTAGGAAAGCTTGCCCTTTCATATATACTTTTGAGAAGTTCTGTGTGAAAAGCTCATTTAAACCTCGGAATGTCTTCATGAAAGAAC
Organism: archaeon; assembly: GCA_027348755.1. GTDB lineage: Archaea > Nanobdellota > Nanobdellia > Pacearchaeales > GW2011-AR1 > DAIEOU01. Next base: position 10,488 of record DAIEOU010000005.1, on the reverse strand, counting down.
GAACTTTCTTCTTGTCTATCTCGTCAATTATAGCCATTATCTGTTCCTTCTCTTTTGTTAGAGTATCAGTTTTTTCTGCCACAAAATCATATTCCTTCTTTATCTCATCATACACCTCGAGAGCACGCATGTTTATCGCTCCTATTTCTCTCAATGTCTCTTGAGACTTTGCAAGGCGTTCTTGTAGATACGCAATGCTTCCCTGCAAGGGTTCTATGCCAGAATATTCTTTTATCTCAAGTTCTAAGGTTTGTCTTTCAGCATCAAGTTTTGCAATTCCTATTTTAAGATAGTTCATTTGATCCTCAATCTGTCTTGTGCTATTCTGCATTTCAGAAGCTTCTATGTTTTTCTCCTGTACCTCATGCTGCATTTTATCTCTTTCCTCAAAAAGTTTCTTGAATCTCTCTGTTAACTCGCGCTCTTGTTTTTCCTTCTCAGCTAGAGATTTTGCCTTAGTTTCTATACTTTCGCTCAGTCCTGCAACATCCTTCTCTATATCTTCCTTGTCCTTCTGGCTCCTCTTGACTATGTTTGCTATGTTTTCCAATTCCCTCTGTTTGTACATCAATGTAGTATCAAGGTTCTGCTCAGTCCTTGATGATATTTCCTCTATCTCGGCAATCTTTGAATCATACTGCTCTTCTATGCTTGCTCCACCACTGAGTTTTGTCTCAAGGGACACTCTTCTCTCTTCAAGCGTTGCAAGTTCTTTCTTAAGGCTCTGCTCTTCAGATACAGTTCTCTTAAGGAGCTCCTGCTTCTCCTTCATTGTTCTCTGTCTTATGAGCTCTATCTCCGCAGCCCTGAGTTTTGTATCTATTTCAGAAATTTCTTGCGATAGACGCATTCTGTTACTCTGAACTTCATTCTTCTTCTGTTCTGCATCCTTTATAGCTTGTTTTGAACCGTCTATCTTTGAGTCAGCATCCTCTACAACATGCTGTATATGCTCTGGAGTTATAGTGCTTTGACACAAAGGACAGACATCAAGCTTTGCCACCTGTTCTTTTATCTTTTCTGATCTCTCTATCTCGGCCTCGGATATTGATATTATCTTTTCAGCCTGAACAATGCTAATTCCTATTCCTTCAAGCTCAGACCTCTTTCCCTGCAGATTTGACTTTAATGCTGAAAGTGCATCCTGACACTCTTTCTCGCTCTGATAAGCGCAGAGTCTTGTGTACTCCTCTATCTGCTTAAGAGCAGTTTCAGCTTCTGCCTGAGCTCTTGATAAAGCTCTCTCCTTGTCCCTTATCCTTTCCTTTATGCCAAATATTTCTGTCTTGAGTGTATGGAATCGTTTCTTTTCCTCTTCAAGTGCTGCAAGCTCTTCTTTCTTCTTCTTAAGCTCGTCATTCTTTTTTGCCACTAGAGGTGACTTTGCGGACAGTTCCCTTATCTCGGATTCAAGCTCGGGAATAGTCTTCTGCATTTCCTGTATTCTTCTTTCGAACTCTATTCTTCTATTTTCATATCCCTCTTTTCTTACTCGCAGCCCCTCAAGCTCTGCTTTAAGATTTGCAACCTGACTGTGCAGAGTCTCTTGTTCGACTCCAGTTGCTCTCTGAAGAGTTTTGTTTATTTCCTGTATCTTCTGATTAAGCTGCTCAACCTCTGCATACAGTGCATCTGAGTTCTCCCTTATCGAATCTCTTTGCTTTGACTTTTCAGAAATGCTGCTTTCTATGTTTCCTATCTCTTTGTTCTTCTCTGTTATGTTTTTCTGCAATATTGCTGCTTTGGCCCTTTTTACGGTAGTCTCAAGTTCCTTGAACCTTAGAGCCTGGCTCCTCTCTTTTTCAAGATTCTTAAGGTATGCAGATTTTTCTCTTAATATTGCATTTATTTCCTTTAACTTTTCCTCAGTTTTAGCAAGCTCGTGCAATGACTTTTCCTTTCTTGCTTCGTATATGGATATCCCTGCTACTTCTTCAATTATCTTTCTCCTTTCATCAGGGTGCATCTTAACTATTGCCTGTATTTGACCTTGTAGAACAAGATTGAATCCATGAGGGTCTATTCCTGCATGTGCTAGGAGTTCTATTATCTCAACTCGAGTCTTTGTTTCTCCATTTATTTTGTAGACACCCTGCCCATTATATTTTACAGTTCTGCTTAGAATTATCTCATCTCTGTCCATTCCAAAGACTCTGTCAGAATTGTCGAATACAAGCTCAACGCTTGCTTCTCTAGCAGGCTTTATGTATTTAGAGCCCATGAAAAGAAGGTTTCTTGCTTTAGAGGCACGCATCGACTTTATTGATAAACGACCAAGAACAAAACACAGAGCGTCAGATATGTTGCTCTTTCCAGAGCCGTTAGGCCCCAAAATGACATTATTTCCCTTGTCAAAAACAATTTCTGTGCGTTTGGCGAAACTTTTGAATCCCTGCATCACCAGCTTTTTGATATAAGCCATTGCATAAAGACAGCCACGAGCATATTTAAGAGTTCCGAGGCGTGTTATACGTGTCTTTTAATATATTGTAAATGAAACTCGTACCTGCCTTCAAGGGCATATTTTCAGGAAAATACTCTCTTTGAACAACTTTTATGACCTCTCTATTGCCCATGCTTATTGCAACACGAACTATCTTTCCTTCAATACCCCTTATCCTTCCAGGGCATAATTCATCTTCAGATTTATTTTTGTATTCTTGCATTTTGTAAAATTAAAACAAAACTATTCGGAAAAGCTACAAAAGGAGATAAAAAATAAAAAAAGGAAATACCTTTAGTAGTAGCTTTCGCCGAATTCTTCAGCTTTTTGAGGCTTCTTTGTGAGCAAGACAATCAGTACAACTAGAAGTACAACAAATATTATTGCAAGTACTAGAGTCACAAGGACTGTAGCGCTTCCAGCAAAGTTGTTGCCTGTCACGTTGGCTGTGAAGTTTTCCTGCTTCACAAGATTGCCATTTGAGCTGACGGTTGCTGCGAAATTGTACGTCCCTGCAGAGTCTGCAGTTGCGTCAAATGTCACAGTCTGACTTGATCCTGCAGGTATAGCAAATGCTGGCTGGTCAGATGTAACGGTAAGTCCGCTACCTGTCTGGAAGCCAAGCGTGTATACTGCAATCTTGTTTCCGGAGTTGACTATTGTCATGCTATAGCTGCCCTTTCCGCTAACATCAAATGTCTTTGAAGTTATTGGAGAGACAACCATGCTATCAGCGCCTGCACCTACTATTGCAACTTTCTTTGTTGCTACAGTGTGTGTGTCGGCGTTGTCTGCGTCAATCTCAACCGAGTAGACTCCAGCAGGTGCGTCTGAAGGGATGCTAACAAACATCTTTCTTTCAGTTGCAGCTGTGAGGTCAGGGTTTGACTGGTCAACAGGAGAGAGGTCACCAAAGTAAGCTCTCTGCTCTATTCCCAATGCAGGTATCTTCACAGTGACAAAACTGTCCTGTGCAAGGTGAAGTCCGGTGTTCTTTAGAACTATGTCTAGTCCCATTGTACTTCCGGCAGTCACCTGAGAATCTGCACTCACGTCAAGCAAGTCAACAGCATAGTTAGGTCGCTGAGCAGCTAGGCTTATTTCAGCCTGGTCGCCAACACCTGCGTTTGTTCCTTCAACAGAAACTTCGAGCTTGAAAGGCTCGTTAGGGTCTGTGTTTGAAGGCACGTTAACGCTCATTAATTTGCTGTAAACGTTGCCTGCAATGACATCAAATCGGTCGGATGCGACAGCATATGCGTCGTTTCCAGAAACCCAAGCCTTTATTCGTACATCGGTCGCATTAGAGTTTGCAGTGAAAACAACTAAAACTGGCAATGTGTCGCCAGAGGTAGCTGCTACAGAAGTTCCAGCATTTAATGCGTGGATTCCGTTCACTTGCACATCTGTAATGGTCGCGAATGTTGCCGCGCTAGCTCCAGCAATACTAAGTACTGCGAAGGCAAGCACTGCCACAAATGAAACCAGGTTTTTTATGGATGCCATGGTGTGTGTAAATTTAGTTAAAATCTCTACCATAAGGCTATTTATAAGCTTTATGGTTGTTTGTAATTACACAGTGACAACAAAGTATATATACTACCACCTTGGTATACCTTGATGTCTGAAAAACCAACCACTATAAAGCTTTCCAAGGCTACAAAAGAACGTATAGACAATCTTCAGGTATACCCTAAGGAGCCATACGACAGAATTCTGTCTAGAATTCTTGAGATACTCAATGTATGCCATATAAACCCTCCAAGAGCAAGGGCTATGCTTCTCGGTATAGATAGACAGAGAAAAATGAATGGACTTTCAGCCTCGAGGTATAAAGAGCAAGAAAAATCGTCAAAGGAAAGCATATTCGACAATGGGAATTAGGAAATCAAACGGCCGTATTCAGCAGGTCGAGTTTAAAGCACAAACAACGCCCAGACTAAGGCCTTGGAAAGCAAAGAAACCTGTTGAGTCTGCTGCCAAAACATTAGAATACTCAAAGTCAGCTGGAGAGGAAAATGGAAGGATTTGAAAGAGGTTATTGGAAACAATGGGACAACGTTGAGTATCATTTAAGAAAATTACAAAGCAAATTGGGACATTTTCCTAGCACTTTTGAAATGAAAAAATCTAATACACCTAATCTTGGCATTGTAATAGCCAAATATCATGGTGGTGCAGCTATAGCTCGAGCCAAAATGGGCATAGAATACAAAGACGGAACGAACACTGAAAATCTCAAAATGTTTGAAGAACATCGCTCAGAACTGGAAAGCTTATTTGCAGAAATTATTGCAAGAAGAAAAAGCGCAGATATATCTCTTAGAGATGCCTACACGGATTTGGCAGCTCCATTCGGATTGGGAATTACGGGGATTTATAGAGATGGTTGCAGCTCGCGGAATTCAATTTATCCTCTTGAAGATATTGATTCTTTCGAAAGAGTTATTGCTCGTCCAAATGCACAGGGGCAGGCGGAAAGATATGCTTCCAGAGAATCGATGTATCTTAATTACCTTGGTTTCGGCAATGAGCTGAGCAGGTTCTTCGGTATTTTTTCAAGTATAGATGAGAGATTTATGTATCATCCAAATAATATAAAACCCTCTAAAAAAATCACTGAATGGCTTAAGGCCTCAGGAGCTCTAAAAGTTCAGAAAAGAGGGTATGTTCTAGAAGTAAAATGATATACAACGTTCCATCAGACTTTCTAACTTCAAATGAGGTAAGCAGCGATTGCACAGATCCTCAAGTCATAGTACACCCTTTCTTCTTCGATCCCGGGATGTATGTATCAAGATCCAGAGTGCATGGCAATAGCTTCGTAAGAGGTTATGCTTCAAACATTGATTTGACTTTAGCAAGGTATGCTGGGCCAATATTTGTTCTTGAAGAGCCAGAGCACGCCATAAATGCAAGACACTACGTTGCCGAAAAATGTCGCCGCACTGAAAAAGCCAGCGTAACTCCTGCAGGTGAATCAGAAATATTTAGGATTGAATCTATATATAATCATTTGAAAAAATCAGGGGCTGCAAGGGTAAATATAGGCGGTGGTTATCTTGACTGGTTGGAAATACAAAAGAGAAAAGATGGTTCAATATCAAAACTTGACGCAGGTGTTTGCCTCGGCGTTATATTAGAAAGGATGCTCGCTCACGGGATAAGGGTAAATGTAAATCCTGAAATTGTGTATGATTATATATCAGTAGCACACGGAAAAGGAAAGAGCATAGAAAATACTTTATCTAGAATATCTAGGTAGAATTCTTTTTTATATACATTTTAAGGCCCATAACGCTGTCCTCAACCATTGTAGGTGACTCGTTTATTATTGTTATATCTTTGTCCTTAGGTAAGTTCTCAAGTAGAGTGGCCCATTCTTCTTTTTCTGTGGTCTTATGATGTTTCTCCCCCTTATCTCCGTAAACAATGCCTGAGAAATGTACATGCCAATGCTTTCCAGGAAATAATTTTTCTACTAGCTTATAATCCACAGACTTATATCTTGCGAGAATATGTGCGAAATCAATGCATGCAGAGCAGCCAGTTTCCTTTACAAGCCTGCTCACCTCATCCAGACTTCCAAAAACATTTACTTTTCCCATTGTTTCCGGGGCGATGCGTATTTTCCATCCTTTCTTTTTTATTGTTTCAAGCATGTCCTTGATGTTGTTCTTTATATTTTCGTATGCCTTCTCCTTGTCGTCTCCATAATATCCTGGATGGAACACAACTGTTTTCACACCAAGGGCCTCGCCTATTTCACAGCATGAGATTATTCTTTGCTTGCTTGCCTCTTGTTTTTTCTTATCTTCAGAGTTGAGATTTATGAAATACGGGGCGTGTATACTCAGGCTTATTCCAAGCCTTTCAGCAGCCTCTTTTATCGCCTTGGCTTCAGACTTTTTTATATACACACTATATGTAAAAGCTATCTCACATGCTTTCAATCCTCTCTTTGCATATTCTTCCAGAACTGAAACTGCTGTTTTGACAGGACCAAGGCCTGCAGGTCCGAATATTATCACCATTTTAAGAATAGAACATAAATATTTATTAACTTTGGCATATAACATTAATTATGAGTTTGGTTGATAAGATATTTTCTTCTTTAGGTTTGAATAAAAGAGAGGAAAGAAAATATGTGCCTCCAACTGCTCCAGAGACTCAAGCAGCACAAGAGACTCCAAAGATTGAAGTTCAGATTTCTGATTTTAACTCTAATTATAACAAGCACATGCTCTATTACGCAAGAATGATAAGGGAAGGTCATCCGGAAGATGAAGCTTCATATCTCGCTCATAGAGATTGCCCAATAGTTCGCATAGACAGTCAGTTGAGAATCTAATCTTCTCTCGCCGCACATCTTACTATCCTTTCAACGGGTAGGCTTTCTTTTCCTATGTATCTACAACCCGACACATCTTTTGTTTCGAACCATTTAGCATTCTCCCTTTCAAACTCTTTCGGGTACTTAGTCCTATATGCATCAACTATAGGCCCAAGGATTCCAGCAACTTCAGAGTTAAAAATCTGCCAGGCAAATAAAGGCTGCATTGGTAAGCTGATTTCATAATTCTCTTCTCCTGGAAAGCAAGAATCTTTGTCTCTCTCAAATCCGAGGACTATATTATCGCGTCCCTCAATTCTAGATTTGTCAGGCTTAATTATTCCATATCCCGTTCTTATATTCGGCAGCGTTCTCATACTTTCAATATCTGTATACATGAGCTGCATGGCTAAATCTGGATGTATTTCAAAGTTAGGAATCCATTCATCTACCCTTGTTTTTTCAGAATTGATTGCTATTATGCAATATTCACATTCACTATTTTTGCTTCTTTTATATTTTAAATGCCTCTCAGCTCCTAGAGGATTTGTCCAGACATAAAGTCCGCGTCCCTGACCTAGTCCCGAAGAGAATTTTGAAGACGCACCAAGTTTAACAAAAGACAGCCTGTTCTCAATGTTTGTAACATGATACACAATTTTCCTTGGGAAATTCATAATATTGCCTCATATGGGCAGTATTTAAACTATCTCTTTCCAGACTTCTTTTTCTTAAATTCAAGAGCAATAGAGTTTATGCAGAACCTCTTTCCATCAGGCTGAGGTCCATCATCGAAAACATGCCCTAGGTGACTTCCACACTGACTGCATACAACTTCAGTTCTATAGTTACCCATTTTATAATCTGGCTGGAGTCTAACACTTCCAGGAAGAGCTTCAGAAAAGCTAGGCCACCCACTTCCTGAATCAAATTTTAATTCAGACGTGAAAACTGAGTTCCCACAAGCAGCACACGAATATATTCCAGAATCTTTCATATGGAGGAACTTACCTGAAAATGGGGCTTCTGTAGCTTTATCAACGAGAACTGCTTTTTGCTGTTTTGTAAGGTTTTTTAGTTTCATCCACCAAGTGCAGAGCTTAAGCTCTTATTATATTGCCCCAGGTTGTCCAGTATGTATGAATATAACTTCTTTATGAGAACTGACTGCAGAGACTCCTTAAGTTGTCCCGTGCATACATCAAGATTCTTCTCAGGGTAAGCCGTTATGCCAATAGGATAGCTGCATAACATGCTCTGTCCATTAAGTGCGTCAATTCCAAGATCTCCCTTCTTTGCGAGAAGCATTGTAACTTCTATTGCACATTGCCCATTCTTTTGCCCAAGCACAGTATACTGCCATGAGGCTTCAGGCTCTTCATTTATGTAAACAGCCTTAGTGCATGCAGTCATGTGATCCTGAAAACACTGATAGCTCCCACATTGAGGATAGTCATAGAATGTAAGATAAACTGCAACTCCAACAACGAGGACAAAAGCTATTCCAAATATAACCCTTAGATGATATCTATTGATAAAGCCTTCCTCTTTCTCATCCATTTCTCTCCAAAGAAACCGAGATATATAAACTTGCTGCGCTCGTTGTTATAATGCTTAATGAAAATAAAGAGCACTATAAAGAGAATTTTAACTCAATAGTCTTTTCAAGAGAGAATATTATAGACCACGAGTTCTATAACTGTAATTTCAGGAATTGCGATTTTAGCAATGCCGATATGGCTGGATGCAAGTTTGTTGAGTCTTTATTCGTAGACTGCAATCTCAGCAATCTTAAAATAAAAACTTGGAAACTTCAGGAAGTAAACTTTGATGGCTCTAAAATTCTAGGAATTGACTTTTCATCAACTGACAAGCTTCTCTTTTCAGCCAGCTTTAATGGATGCCTCATTGAAAGTTGCAAGTTTTTTGGGCTTAAAATGAAAAATGCAAAATTCACTAGCTGTACTTTCAGGGAGACCGATTTTCAAGATACAGACCTAGAAAAAGCTGATTTCAGAAAGTCTACTTTTAGCGAGTCAAATTTCAACAATACAAATCTTTCATCAGCAAATTTTGTCGGAGCTTCAGGTTTTAACATAAATCCGTTGAACAATAAATTAAGCAAAGCGAGATTTTCATACTTAGAGGCCATTTCACTCCTAAGGCCATTCGGGATAATACTTGAAGATTAAACTTAAAGACTTATTAACTGCACATGCTCTGGAGTAACAGCCGGGAAGTTTGTAGCTCCCAAGAATGAAACACCGCGTTCATCGCAGGTCTTTATTATTGTTCCAAGTGCATTTCCATCTATTACTACTGCAAAAACTCTTTTTCTCGACAAAGCTATGTTCTTGCTAACTTCTCTAGGGGCGACTTTCTGAATTATATCTCCATTACTATCTATAAGCGCTGCAACTTTTGTTCCAGCAATCTTATCGTAAGCTGTCTTAACAATTTCTTTTCCTTCTTCTAGACTTTTTGGCTCAGAAAGTTCATGTTCTTCAATCTCAAATCTGCTTCCAGCCCTTCCCAAGAAATCTCCAGCAGGCATTTTTCTTCTCAATGATAGAAGTATCTCTTTTCCTGTAAGCTCTTCAACTTCTTTTCCATCAGGAGCTACTGCAACAAACTTTATCTTTGCGTTGTTTATTACATTATGTGCTATTAGCCTTCCACCACGATCTCCATCAACAAATAATGTTATTTCCTTTGTCTCTCCAAGCTTTGCTATCTCCGCAGGGAGTTTAGTGCCATTCATTCCTATTACATTGTTTACCCTATTTTTCAACATGTTAACAACGTCTGCTCTGCCTTCAACAACAACTATTTCATTTCCAGAAATGTCTCCAGCAGGAAGCTTCTCTTCTCCGTATTCTTGTATCTTCGCAGCCCTGCTTTCTTCTGTGACTGCCTTGCTCATTTCCTCGAAGTTTGCTGAACCTCCAGCGATGTTTTCCATAAGCTTCTTTGCTCTTTCAAGAATGTAATCTCTCTTGCTTCCTCGAACATCTTCTATTTTGTCTATAGTTATGTTTCCCTCAGTAGGCCCTATGCGTTCTATTGTTTCAAGAGCTGCTGCGATAAGGGTAGTTTCAGACTTGTCTAGGGCACTAGGAACTTGTATACTTCCTATGGCCTTTCCATCAACTATTTGCATTTCTACTTCAATACGACCTATCTTTCCTTCTTTCTGTAATTCACGCATCTCGAGCTCTTCTCCAAGAAGACCTTCAGTCTGTCCGAATATAGCTCCGATTACATCGGGCTTTTCGACAGGACCCTGCGCCTTGAATGAGGCGTGAATCATGTACTTTATTGATACTGGGCTTACTTTTGCCATTTTCGTTTTTCCACAGCTTAGCTGTATAGAAGAAAGGGTTGTTTGTCCAAATCGGACGTGAGCATGATTGATGCATTGCATCTCTAAAGGAACTATCCTTTCTTTCTTCCTAGAGTATTCCGGTCAGGAGCTATTTAAACCTTTCCGGAGAGTTTTTTCATATTGGTTTTACTCCTCTAAAGTTACTATTAATTTGATTTTTGTCGACGATAACCTTTATAAATAGCAATATATAGGCAGAGACAATGAAGACGAAAGAGGTGATTCGAGGAAGCTCTCAACAGAGCAATAACCCCGATGAGGAAGTAGATTTTGACGAGGATGTCTTCTCTGATTTAGAGGCATTTTCAGATTAATATCTAACGCATA
>DAIEOU010000059.1 GCA_027348755.1 archaeon | reverse complement strand
CGATCTTTATATACATTTTTATTAATGTTAGGACTTGATTTAGTTTGGTAGGAATAATTTAGCGCAGATTTTTTTTCTAATTTCTTTATCTTCTTCATCAATATCTATTTTTTCCTCTATTTTGGGCATGGATACAATATTGTTGCGCTCATCATTTTCGGAAAACAAACTTTTGAATGAATCTTTCCACTCTTGAACCATTGTTAACATTGTAGTTTTTGTTTTATGTTGCCCGAATATTGAGTTTACAAAATCTATGTAGCTACTAAGCTGATTTAGTGATTTTGTTGTAAAACTTATAAGCAGATCATAATCTCCGCCCATCTTGGCAATGTATTGGGTTTGAGTGTTTATTTTGAGTTTATTTATTACCTGGGCTAATTTTTCTTTATTTAGACCGAGAGTCTGAACTAAAAGTATATAACTTGCATGAATAAAGTTGGTTATGCAAAGTCTAGCTTGATATCCAGATATTATTCCTTCTTTCTCTAATCTTCTCAGTCTATAATCTAGAACTTCTCTAGAGCATCTTATTTTTCTGGCAAGAACATTATGTGACTCTCTAGCATTTTCTGATATACTATGTAAGATTTTCCTATCTATTAAGTCCATTTTATTATATGTGACTTATATCTTATATAAAGTTATCTTATGTAAAAATATATACCATAATAATTAATTATTGATATTTTGTGACTACTTTATGGAAATAAAGGCAAATTACAAGAGATTTAACGCAGATATAGTTGAAACTTATGGTCCTGTAGGGTTTCCTGCAACCTCTCAGGAAAAAATATTGATTCGGCCATATGCAAGAAGATTTCAAGTAAAACCATCACAACAGATGGGATTATTACAACTAGCAGGATTTCAAGACTCCTTTTATAAATGGTATAAAAAACTAGAAGAAGATAGGCAGATATTCATTGATAATGTTAACTCTGGAAGAGACACTTATAGAAATGAAGTTTTGCTTCCATTCCTGGCAGATAAGGTATCTCAAATAGGTTCGGGAAAGGGTGTTTTTGATATTGGATGTGGAACTGGAGAAGCAGTTTTAACTTATCTACCTGAAAATTTAAATTATGTTGGAATTGATTCTTCTGAAATAAGTTTGAATAAATTGATTTCGAGGTTTAGAAAAGGCAGGTTATACAAAGATAATAAAAACGTGTGGCGCACAAATAAGGGAGCTTTACGTGTCGCAAACTTTGGTGCCCTTCCTGCTTCCATTCCTATTCCCAATAAAGTTCCGCTTAGCGATTATACAGTAGCAAGCATGATCCTGCATCATATACCTAATTACGATATAAGACAGTCTCTTAACACTCTATCACAAATAACTGAAAGAAATGGAAGCTTACTCGTTGTTACATTTGATAGCAAAAAGAGAAAATATATAGATGATAAGTTCAAAAAAATAACTGAAAGAACGGAGCAATTCACAAGAGGAGAATATCATCTTCCAAATGGTATTTTACCTGATGAATATATTTATTTTCACGGCAATTCAGACTTAGAGAGTGCTTTAGAAGAAGATTTTGGCAAAGTACAATCTTATCCATTAGGAGATTTCTTTAGAGTTTTTGAGGCTAAGAAGACGAAAAATAAATAATATTCGAGTTAAATCATTCGTATCTTAGAGCTTCCACTGGGCGAATCCTTGAAGCTTGTCTTGCAGGAATTATACCTGATATGCATCCTATAGCGAATGAGAATACAAGACAGCCTACGAAAAGATACCATGGAGTAGCTGCCTGAAGAAGAGTTGTTGCGAAAACATTCACCGTGATGAATTCTATTGTCTTTGCAGCAATAAGGCCTAGAATTATTCCACCTATTCCTCCAACGAGACCTATAAGCCCTGATTCTATAGTAAATAACTGTATTATATCACTGTTTTTTGCTCCAACTGCTTTCATTACTCCTATCTCTTTTGTTCTTTCAATTACAGATGTGTACATTGTATTTGTTATACCTATTGCTCCTACAACAAGAGATATTGCTGCTACTCCAAGAAGGAATCCAGTCATTATGTTAAGTATAGTTCCGAATGTTGCAAGAAGTTCTTCTGGAGTAAGTATAGTAAAGTCTTTTGTCTTCTCTGTTACTCCCCTTGTACGCACGAGCTGCTTGTCTACTTTGTCTGCAAGCTGTTTTATATCCACGCCGGCCTGTGCTTGAACAACTATTTCATCGTATGTATCTTACTTAGCAGGGAAAAGTTTATAGAAATCATCTATGGACATATATATGTTCTTATCATCTTGTGAATTCCCTACTGTTTTAAGTACAGATTTAACTCTGAAGTCTACTCCATTTATTTTTAGTGTATCTCCTGCCAGAACTGGAGTCTTAAAGAATTGGTCATACTTATACTGTGAACCAATCATTATTTTCCCCGAATCTCCCACAGATAACACCCGGCCTTCATCAGGATTTATGAATCCAGTTTCTTGGAAAACTGAGAATGTGTCTAGAGGAACGCCAGTAACGGTTACAAATCTAGTTTGCCCTGCAAATTCAAGCTTTACTCCTGAGAGAGACATATATGTGACGCTTTTTACACCTCCAATGTTTTTTATGTTGTTTACATCAGTCTTCGTCAGCGTTACTGCTCCAGTTGTTCCTGGGCCGCCTAGAGAACCTTTAGGCATTATAAAGAACTTGTCTGTGCCAAGTTGCCTGAATTGCTCTTGTATACCTGCGTTTAAGCCAAGAGAGATACTAACAAGCATGAATATTGTAGCTATTGAAATTATTATTCCTATAACTGTAAGCCAAGATCTTAGTTTTCTCCTGCGTATATTCTTTGAGGATATTTTGAAATATTCTGATATCATGATCTTAATGCCTCCACGGGACGCATTCTTGAAGCTTGCATTGCAGGAACTATTCCTGAAATGGCACCTATTATGAATGCAAAACCTACTGAGCCTATAAGCAATGGATAAGATATTGTTATAACAAAGTCAATTGCTGGAAAAGCAGCCCCTACTACGAACCCTATGAAAAGTGCCATTCCTAAGCCTATAGCTGCTCCTACAACACCTCCTACTAAGCCTAACAATGAAGACTCTATAAGGAATATTCCTAGAACATCTGAGTTTCTTGCGCCTATAGCTTTCATTACTCCTATCTCTTTTGTTCTTTCAATTACAGATGTGTACATTGTATTTGTTATACCTAAACCGCCTACAATTAGAGATATTGTTGCTATGCCCACGACGACTACATTTATCACATTAAGTATTGTGTTTATTGCCTGAAGACTTTGCTGCGGAGTCTGGACAGTAAAATCTTCGTCCCCTATTTTCTCATTTCTATCCTGCCTCATCCTGGCTTCTATTGCTTGAGCAGTCTGGTCTGCAAGATCCTTGTTTGTTACCTGAACAGCTATAAGATCAATTTCATCAGAGATATTTAGAATACGATGCATGTCCGAAGTAGGCATTAGAATAAGAGAATTAACAATAAAACTGCTTGATTGTTTTAATATTCCTACAACTTCAAAGTCTGAACCTTGGATGTTAAGTGTACTTCCAACTTTCACATTCTTCCCAAATGTCATGTTAACGAAGTTATTTCCAACAATAACTTTTCCACGGTCATTTGCATTAAGAAGACGCCCAGA
>DAIEOU010000058.1 GCA_027348755.1 archaeon | reverse complement strand
TTAAATCTGTGTCCTCACCACCATTTGTGAACTCCTTGTCGTTAAGATAACCAAATTCTTTTATCGCTGATTTTCTATATGCGCAGCCCTTTTCATCAAGTCCTGGAACTATGATTCGTTGTTCCTTTTCGGTCAGGGCACGCGCAAAATAGCTGAAACCATTCCAGAATTTTTCAGGTAGTTCTACATCAGAGGTTGTGGCTGCAACTTTCTTATCTTCAAGGGGAGAAACAAGGCTTGAAAGCCATTTGTTTGACACGGGGACGCAATCATCCATTAGAGAAACTATAATATCTGTTTTCGCCAGCTTAAATCCCTCATTGAGTGTCTTTGCAAGTCCAATGTTCTTGGAATGATTTATAACTTTAACTCCGAGTATTTCTGGAATCTTTCGCTTGATATTGTCATTAATCATTATATGCCTAATTTTTCCAGAATATCTCTGTTTTTTTACAGACTTGGAAAGATTAATGAGAAATTCGTCTGTTGCACTGTAAACAGAAGTTATTATTGTCACTGGAGAGCTCATCTTATATACTCCTCTAGAGCTTTAGAAACCTCTTCTACAGTTATTTGCTGCATATACTTGTTCATTACATTCATTTTAAGCGGCTTGCGATTTATTCCCTGTTCAGATTCTGGCATATGGGTTATTGTTTTTCCTCGAAGGTTTCTCCAAAGGATTATATCATTCTGTCCTAATAGAGCGATTGTTCTTGGATTTGAAATCCAGGAAAGATGCATTATACCTCCATCTACTGCAATAACTGCTTTAGAATTTTTTAGAACTGTATAAATTATGTTTAGGCTTTTAATGCAGACTACTTGAACATTTTTTATATCATTGAAGTTAATCTCTAGTACTTCCCTCTCAGGTTCTCTAGCTAATATAACGAATGGGACATCTGGAAATTTGCTGAATAAGTCTTTCCAATTCTGGACAGGCCAGGATTTGTATTTGCTTGAAGGAGTCATGTATACTATGCAATAACCTTTAGGTAGTCCAGATGAAATTGCGTTTCCTTCTTTAATCTCTTCCTTAGAAGGATATAGTTTAGGTAGCATTCTCTTAGTTTTTATGCCTATTTTATCAAGAATATAAAGACCTGCATCTGACTCATGCATCTGTTTTTCGTATGTAACAGGATGCGTGAGAAGGCATCGACCTCCAGACACGTTCCAATATGACGCTCGCTGTTTTATGCCTGCTAAATACATCATAAGAATGTTCAGAATGCTTCCCTTGGGGTCTATAGCTAAATCATATTTTTCATTTCTTATTCTTTTTATTAATTTTATATAATCTGATATAAATCCTAACTTGCTAAAACGGACTGTTCTTGACTCTATTATATTATCAATGTAAGGATTATTCTCAATAATTTGAGAGGCAGGTTTTCCCGCTAAAACAGATATTTCTGCTTTTGGGAATCTTTTCCTCATATTTTCGTACATAGGTGTTGAAAGAGCAAGATCTCCAATTTCATCTTTTCTTATAACGAGTATTTTTTTAGGTTTGGATATAGGCTTAATTTCAGAGTTCCCAAATAAATCTAAAAATGCTGCCAGAGTTCTCCAGAGTAAGGGTTTGTGGAACCGTATTTCGTATTTATTAAAGAGCATTACTCTAGAGGGCAATAAATCTTTATAAACGCTTTCAGCTTGGGGTATGTATGGCTTCTACCAAGGCAAAAGTATGCTTTGTAACTCCTTTTTTCTATCCTGTAATCGGTGGTGTTGAGACGCATATACTTGAGAGTGCAAAAGAACTTATCAAAATGGGATATAAAGTAGAGGTTATAACATCTGATCTCGATAGAAAAGGAAAAATAAAGAAGGAACATGAGATTTATAGAGGTATAGAAATAAAGCGGATTAAAAGTTGGTTCAGAATATCATTCGGGGAGATCTTCATGCCAGGCATATTTGACGCTGTACGGAAAAGCGATGCAGACATATTCCATTTTCATGGCCTAAGGCATATGTACAATCTTGCGGAGTTCTCTACGAAGAAGCCTTGTGTTATAACTCCACATTGGCCAGATTATAAAGGTCAAAGGAGCTTCTTTATACAGCTTATAATAGACACTTTGGACTTTATTGCTTCTGGAAAAATGTTGAATAGGTGCTCTGCAATATGTGAAGTGAGTGAGCTTGAAGAAGAATGGCTTGTTAGTTTAGGAGCGGATAGGAAGAAGATAATCCTTACGCCTAATGCAATATCGGATGAATTTTTAAGAAAACATGATGGAAGAAGATTCAGAAAGAAATATAATCTTGGAGAAAGAATAACTGTTCTTTCCTTATCAAGAATACATAAAAGCAAGGGCCTAGACCAAATAATAAAGGTTGCACCAAAATTCCCAAATGTTAACTTTGTAATAATGGGCAAAGATGGAGGTGCTGAGAAAGCGCTGAAAGAGATTGCATCAAAGTTACATGTTAATAATGTGATATTTGCCGGACAAGTTAATGATAAGGAAAAAATGGAAGCATATGCTGGTTCAGATATATTCTGCGCTCCAAGTCATTTCGAGGCATTCAATATAAGTCTTCTTGAGGCAATGTCTCAAGGATGTGCTCCGATAACTAGTGATAAAGGTGGGATGCCTTGGGTGTCTGGTAAAAGTGGGCTAACATTTGTTGATGAAGACATAGAAGACTTAAAAATTAAGTTAGAAAAAGTTATACAAAATAAAAAGCTCAGAGAAAAAATGCAGAAAAGCGCTGTAGAAAGAGCAAAAGATTTCAGCTGGAAGAAAACAGCTTCAATACTTGATAAGGCTTACAAGAAAGCCTTAGACTTGAATAAGTAAGTTGTTTTATCATTTACATTAGCCCAATAGAAACCTGCACGCCTTAATCTACATGCTAAGCAGCGACCACAATGTTTTTCCGGACCTACATAACAACTGAAGGTTTTTTCTAAAGGTATTTTATATTTTATTGCCAGAGAGATTATATCTTCCTTATCCATTTTTATCAATGGAGATACGACGCGCGATTTTGCTTTTGTCGTATTATTGCTTATATTTGTAAGAGAATCTGCAAATTCCTTTGTAGTATCTGGGAAAGTTTCTGGCCCATCATTCTTGAATCCGGTTATTATGCCATATTTTATCCTTTTTCTTATAAATTCAGATTCTGCATATGCCAGAGCGTTACTAATGAAAACTAGATTTCTACACGGAACATACCAATCTTTGCTTTCTTTAGTTGTGTCTTTTAAAGAAACACCATTTTTTGCCTTCCTTGAGCTGTTTATGGTTGATGTAGAGACAGAAGAAAGCCAGCGAACATCACACTCAACAAATTTTGCATTTAATTTTCTTGCAAAATATTTTGCAGATTTTTTCTCCCCATTATAAGCTCTTTGATTATAGTTGCAAAAGAATATTGTTATTGCATATCCTTTGTTCTTTGCATCAAAAGCAGCAGTAACGCTATCCAGGCCTCCAGAACATAATACCAGAGCGTGTTTCATTTCTAAATTGAGATATTAAAGTTTATAAGCATAACAGCCTCTGAGATTTAATGCAGAAGAAAGCAGAACAGCTTAAGAAAGGAGAAAAAGTCAAAGTTGCTGGAAAGATATGTATTATAGAAGCAGTTGAGCAGTCAGATATAGGAAAACAAGGAGTTAAGAAATGCCGCCTCGAACTTAAAACTGAAGAAGGTGAAAAGATAGTGATTGTAAGGCCTTCTGATTACCCGTTTGAGGTTGCCTGATGATTCATATAATTATAGCATCTTTCAATGAGCCTAAATCGACTGTGCGTGCAGTTGAATCTTTTTTGAAACAAAAGACTTCTGAGAAATT
>DAIEOU010000057.1 GCA_027348755.1 archaeon | reverse complement strand
GAGTGCGATAGGGGCGTTCATTGTCGTTATTCTTATACTAGGAATAGTTGGATTTTCTCAAGTTCAGGCAGCTGGAGGACTTATAGACATGAAGAAAGACAGTTACGCGCCTGTTAGAGATGCAGGATTATGGATGAAAGCAAACTCAAATCCTGGAGATGGAATATTCTCTGTATCTTATACTCAGACTGTATATTATACCGAAAGGAACGTGACTACTTACTCCTTGATTCCTCAGCTTCCTAATTCGACAGAATTCGATAAAATGGTTCTTGCTGATAAGCCTAGATATATAATGTGGTCTATATTTGAGACACATCCAAGTTGGACAATAGAATGGATTCAGAAGCATATGTCAAAAGGAGATATACAGCTAGTATACGGAGTCCCAATAAGTCCTAATAGCCAACAGCCAGCTCTGGCAGTTTTCGCCCCAGATTATTCTAAATTCGGTGTTGCTTAAAAAGATTTTATTGCTCCTGGAAGGTAAGCTATAAAATTAAGGAAAGCCTGGAATGGAAATATGAATGATACAAAATCGCGAGAACGTTTCCAAAGAATGTATGAATAATAGAAATTTGGTAGTATTGTTATTGCCCTTAATGCATTCCACATAAATGAAATGGTCTCTCTCGAATTTCTAGGCATATAATTGAACTTCTCATTTGTATCTGCTGAAAAATATGTCTTTCCCCACTTCAGTTTCTTGAATGCAAGATTGAGAAGAGAAGACTCGGCATAATGTTTTGTTGCTGAGTTGATTATGGCTATAGGGGAGTCTTTTCTTGAGAGAAGTTTTTCTATAACAAATACATCTTGAGTATAACCTCCTATTTTTTTAAGATCTGAGCTTCTGTAGAAAAAGAAGTTACCTCCAGTTATAGTCATTGGAGAATGTGAAAGCATGAATTTCTCGTATTTTACTCCAGATACAGAAATATTTTTACCAGGCTTTATTCTATGTAAAAAATCTGCTGAGCGATATGCTGCAAGAGAATCTGTGCCTATAAGAGATACATAACGTATAACGCGCGAATCAGATGAATCATTCTTTAGCCCTGCAAGCACTCCTATAACCTCTGAATCAGATTTCAGTATAAAGTATGCATTATTGAAAACTTCTCTAGACTGTATCACATTGTCTTGATCTATAAAGCATATTACTTTCCCCTTAGATTTTCTAAATCCTAACCATTTTCCTTTTCCCTTACCTTCGGGGAGCCTTGCAGGATTGTTTATTATTTTTACTCTTCTGTCCTTCTTTGAAATTTCTTTTATATAATCTTTTGTTCCGTCTGTGCTTCCTCCATCAATGCAAAGCACTTCTATTCTCTTTTCTGTCTGATTAAGAACTGAAGATAGACATTCATGCAGTATTTTTCCTCCGTTATACGTGCATATTATAACTGATATTTCAGGTTTCATATTATTTTTCTAAGCATGCCATAAATGAAGCCTAGCCCATATGATATATGTATAGAAATGAAAACAAAAGGCAAGTATTCCCAAGATTTTATATCATTATTCTTTATTGGGAGGTACAGGCTGTAAAATAAAATAAGAAAAGCATAAAGAAATATAGGAAAAAGATAAAATATTGGATTATAAAATATGAGAGATATGAGATATATCACAAATAAAGAAGGAACGAAAAAGAAAGGCCTTTTTATTGTCTCAGACAAGCTCTCTTTCATAGGCCTTACAGAGCCATAATTGAATATCTGTTTTGAGAGTGTAAGAACGCCAGTCCTTCTTCTGTTACATACTTTAATTTCTGGAGAGTAAGCTATCCTAAAACCTGCAGCTTTGGAATCAGATATAAACTTAGGGTCTTCCCCAGGATATATTGATTCGTCAAACATTACTTTTTTGAACACTTTTTTTCTACAAGCAAGATTAGAAGAAGTAAGCATTGTCTCATCAGCTTCAAGAATTTCCTTTGAACCACCGTAACGTCTCCATATACCTCCTGAGCCGAATATAGATGCCATCGCATATCCGCTTGCCCTTCCAAATGGGCCTTCGTCGGGAGCGTTATGCTGAGGTCCTCCAACTATATCTATATCTGGATTTCTTTTAAAAAAATTAATAACATTTTTTGCCCAGTCCGGATAAATTGACGCATGACCGTTTGTGAAAGCAACTATAGGTGTTTTGGCTTTTTTTATTCCTCTGTTTCTGTTCCTTGAGGGATTTTCTCCTTTCTCTATTATAACTTTAATCCTTTCATCTGAGACGCTGTCCAAAGCATCAGACCTTAGACCTTCGCCTAAAGGTATTATTAAGGATATCTCTTTTTTCATTTTTTGTTGAATATTTTTCTTATTATCTCTGCAAGAAAGTCATACACCCTGATAAACCTTCTGAATGGAGAATGGACAAGCCTAAGCCTGACAAGACCCAAAAACATTATAGGACCTGCTTTGAATGCGTTTATCTTTGAATATTCCTTGTCAGACCACATTGTTGGAGAGGATATTATATTGAATCCCTTAGAATTAAGAGAGTATAAAAGTTCAACATCGAATGCCCATTGAGTCATCTCTATTTCGTTAGAAACGCTCTTGAGAGCATTTCTTGAAAATATCTTTGCTCCACATTGTGTATCTCTATATGGAAAGACAAACATTGCCCTTATGACTGCATTATAAAGCCTAGAAACAAGACGTCTTGCGAAAGTAGGCTTGGGATGCATTACAGATCCTTTTATGTATCTGTCAGCTATAACTCCATCTGCTCCTGCGAGGCTCTTATACAAATGATAGTAAGCTGCAGGAGTTGTAGCCATATCTGCATCAACAAAACCTATTATGTTTGAGTCTCCTTTGAGAGCATATTTGAATCCTTCAATTACTGCAAAACCTTTTCCTCCTCTTTTGAACTCTATTATTTTAAGCTCGGGACAAGAATACTGTTCAACTACTTCCCTCGTTCTATCGGTGCACGCATTAAGCACGACAATGAGCTCTGTCTTCATGCCCTTAAGCTTACCGAAAAAATCAAGGTATGCTTTTACTGTAGGCCCTATTCTTTGCTGCTCGTTATGTGCAGGGATAACTATTGCAAGTTTCTCCATTAAAAAGAGAGCTGTAGAGGGCATAAAAACGTTACGGAGTTAGTGTTTTTTGGTGTTTTTTATGTATTTTATTACCTTTGCAGGTACGCCACCAACTATTGCATAGTCTGGAACATCTTTATTAACTATTGCTCCAGCGGCGACCACTGAATTCTTTCCGATAGTGACTCCTGGAAGTATAACACAATTTGCACATAGCCAGGCTCCATTTCGTATTACTATCGGCTTGTACGTCTTTTTCTGCGCCCGTATCGGTTTCGTTATGTCTGAATAGCTATGAGACTCAGTGATTATTTTTACATCTGGTCCGAAAAGCACATTATCTTCTATTACTAGACCACCTTTTCCGTTGATAAAGTTGTCGCTACCAATTATAACGTTGTTTCCTATCTTGGTGTTATTAAGTCCATAAAGCACGGAGTAGCTGTTTACCTGAAAACCACGCCCCACACTTTTGAGAAAAATGCTGTAAAAAATACCGCGTATCCTTGCCCTGAGAGCTATGAACTTGTCTCTTATTATCAACAACATTTTACATAAAACTGTTAGCAGTATTTAAAATTTCGCGTCTAATCCCCTTTTCTCACTATAACTGCCACCACAAAGAATATTGCAGAAGAAGTCAAAAGAGCTAGAGAGAATTGTTCAAGTGAGAGATGGAATGCAAACAGTAATATTACCTGCGCAACAATTGGAAGAAGAAGCCAGTGCGCATGACGAATTTTATCTCTTGACAAGTTATAA